>NZ_JAMYLH010000001.1:542500-795064 GCF_040317925.1 Mesorhizobium sp. M1348
CAATCAAACTCGGAAATAGCTGGTTCTCCGCGAAATCTATTTAGGTAGAGCGTCGACCGAATACCCCAGGGGGTAGAGCACTGGATGGGCTAGGGGTCCTCACCGGATTACCAAACCTAACCAAACTCCGAATACCTGGGAGTAATAGTCGGCAGACACACGGCGGGTGCTAACGTCCGTCGTGAAAAGGGAAACAACCCTGACCTACAGCTAAGGTCCCCAAGTTATGGCTAAGTGGGAAAGGATGTGAGGATCCCAAAACAACCAGGATGTTGGCTTAGAAGCAGCCATCATTTAAAGAAAGCGTAACAGCTCACTGGTCTAAATAAGGGTCTTTGCGCCGAAAATGTAACGGGGCTAAAGCCATACACCGAAGCTTAGGGTTTGCAGCAATGCAAGCGGTAGCGGAGCGTTCTGTAAGCTGATGAAGCCATACCCGTGAGGGGTGGTGGAGGTATCAGAAGTGCGAATGCTGACATGAGTAACGTAAGGGGAGTGAGAGACTCCCCCGCCGAAAGTCCAAGGGTTCCTGCTTAAAGCTAATCTGAGCAGGGTTAGCCGGCCCCTAAGTCGAGGCAGAAATGCGTAGACGATGGGAACCACGTTAATATTCGTGGGCCTGGAGGAAGTGACGGATCATTGAGGTAGTCCAATCTTATCGGATTGAAAGGGCTGCTGCGTGGTTCCAGGAAATAGCTCCTCCTTATAGACCGTACCCGAAACCGACACTGGTGGACTGGTAGAGTATACCAAGGCGCTTGAGAGAACTATGCTGAAGGAACTCGGCAAATTGCACGCGTAACTTCGGAAGAAGCGTGACCCTTTCATGCGCAAGCATGGGAGGGTGGCACAGACCAGGGGGTAGCGACTGTTTATCAAAAACACAGGGCTCTGCGAAGTCGCAAGACGACGTATAGGGTCTGACGCCTGCCCGGTGCTGGAAGGTTAAGAGGAGGGGTGCAAGCTCTGAATCGAAGCCCCAGTAAACGGCGGCCGTAACTATAACGGTCCTAAGGTAGCGAAATTCCTTGTCGGGTAAGTTCCGACCTGCACGAATGGCGTAACGACTTCCCCGCTGTCTCCAGCATAGACTCAGTGAAATTGAATTCCCCGTGAAGATGCGGGGTTCCTGCGGTTAGACGGAAAGACCCCGTGCACCTTTACTATAGCTTTACATTGGCATTCGTAGTGGCATGTGTAGGATAGGTGGTAGGCTTTGAAACCTGGGCGCCAGCTCAGGTGGAGCCACCCTTGAAATACCACCCTTATCACTATGGATGTCTAACCGCGGCCCGTTATCCGGGTCCGGGACAATGTATGGTGGGTAGTTTGACTGGGGCGGTCGCCTCCTAAAGAGTAACGGAGGCGCGCGATGGTGGGCTCAGAACGGTCGGAAATCGTTCGCTGAGTGCAATGGCATAAGCCTGCCTGACTGCGAGACTGACAAGTCGAGCAGAGACGAAAGTCGGTCATAGTGATCCGGTGGTCCCGCGTGGAAGGGCCATCGCTCAACGGATAAAAGGTACGCCGGGGATAACAGGCTGATGACCCCCAAGAGTCCATATCGACGGGGTTGTTTGGCACCTCGATGTCGACTCATCGCATCCTGGGGCTGGAGCAGGTCCCAAGGGTATGGCTGTTCGCCATTTAAAGCGGTACGTGAGTTGGGTTCAGAACGTCGTGAGACAGTTCGGTCCCTATCTGCCGTGGGTGTAGGAATATTGAAAGGATCTGTCCCTAGTACGAGAGGACCGGGATGGACGGATCTCTGGTGGACCTGTTGTGGCGCCAGCCGCATAGCAGGGTAGCTATATCCGGACGGGATAACCGCTGAAGGCATCTAAGCGGGAAACCCACCTTAAAACGAGTATTCCCTGAGAACCGTGGAAGACGACCACGTTGATAGGCCGGGTGTGGAAGAGCGGCAACGCTTGAAGCTTACCGGTACTAATAGTTCGATCGGCTTGATCGTTCTCATTCCTAATGCCCATCGTGAACACGATGGATGGCACCGAAAGCAGCTTCTCGAGCAACGTGCGTTTTGCCGACCTGGTGGTTATGGCGGAGCGGCTGCACCCGATCCCATTCCGAACTCGGCCGTGAAACGCTCCAGCGCTGATGGTACTTCGTCTCAAGACGCGGGAGAGTAGGTCGCTGCCAGGTCTGCCAAGCGCACGTTGTTTAATCTTCTCCTTACGAACAGGCCCGCCAACGGGACTCCGGGCCGCGCAAGCGGCCCTTTCATTTGGCGGAAGCTTGAATTCGGTGAGCCAAGGCTTACCTTTAGGGTTGACGCGGGGTGGAGCAGCCCGGTAGCTCGTCAGGCTCATAACCTGAAGGTCACAGGTTCAAATCCTGTCCCCGCAACCAAAAACGAAAACGGCCCGCCTTGTGCGGGCCGTTTTCGTTTTGATACCACCCCTGCACAAAATGCATCGAACCCCGGTAGCCCTACGGCGCCGGGTTTTTGTTTTGGGGCGTGCTGCCAAACACCGGAGAGCACCGCGGGCGGGACGGAGTTTCACGTCCTCGCCGGCACCCGAATGTGCTGCATGGATACAGCTCTCTTCTCGTCGATCCATCCTGATTTTGCAGACGCACACGAGGCCGCCAACCGATGGACCTATCCTTTTGCGTGCTGCAAGGGCGATCCTGAGGATGGAGACCGCCAAAGAATTCCTTACGCTGCAGTGAAGACTCGACCGAACGGCTTCGTGGTAACTCTCTACCCCGGCGACCACCACCGGATCACCACGGAGGAAGACGTGAACTGCTTTTTCGCTCCTCCTGAAGGAGTTTGATTTCTAAAGCGGAAGGTCCGGAAGGGGTCGATAGTGTTGAAACCCCATCGGTTATCCGCCAATAACGGACAGAATCGAGTTCGCGCCAAAAGCTCAAGAGCCACGCGGCAACGAACTATTCCGGCGGCTTGATGCGGAAGATCGAGTTGCCGGAGATCCATAGCGAACCATCTCCATAACGGATACCGTCGCCTAGGTACACTCCGAATGGGCGCTTGAACTTGCCACTGAACGAGTTCGTATTCGGGTCAATGCGAATGACCGGGACGAGTATCGTTGATACCCAGACAAAGCCGCCTCCGGCTGCTATATCTCCGCCCTTTCCGGCGGCGTCAGCCTCGATGGTGGCGAGAAGCTCACCGGTTTTGCCATCGATCCGCTGGACGGTTCCGTCGCCCTGATTGAGGACCCAGATCGATCCTTCGCCGGACGTCAGGAACCGCGGCTCTGGGTTGAGAGCAGTTGTCGTAACGATCTGATTCGTTTTCGGATCGACACGGTACAATTCACTGTTCGCAGTTCCTGTAACCCAGACGGACCCGAAGTCTGCGACTACGCCGGAGCTGGCAGATGGCAGCGGTACCTTCGCGACCTCGTTCCCAGTCTGAGCATCATAGCGAGCCAGGATCTGGCCATTGCTACCGGTGACGGCCCATACGGCACCTTCACCGACTCCGATGCTACCTTCGCTGTCGAATAGGAGGGACGGTATTTGCAGGACGATTTTGTTTGCGTGCGGGTCTACCTTGTAGATTGTCTTGCTGCCGACATCCGGCACCCAGACGGCGCCCTCGCCGACGGAAATCCCGCGGTAACTGCCGACAGCCCCCTCAATGGGAATGTCGGCAACAGAGTTGTCGTCTGGATTGATCCGAACAAGCTTACGGCCACTCATCATCCAGAGAGAGTCAAAACCGAAGGCTAAGAAATCGCTGCCACGCTCTATTGTCGCTTCTATGAGCACCTCAGGGGTTTTTCGGGAGCTGCCGGAGTTGCCCAAGCCGAAGCTGCTATCGAAAAAGCGATTGCGTATGTTGCTGTTTGGATTCCCATTTGCCCCTCCATCAGGGGAATTCCACCTCGCCGTACTGGCTCTGGTCATTCCAAGTGGCGGCCAACCGCAAGCCCCCCTGGCATCACGGCTACGATGGTTGTGTTCAAGCGTCTTTCGCTTGGTGCGGCCGGCTAGCTAGATCATATACTTTGGACGGCAGCACCGGAAGCCGAAACGCTCCGAGGCCTTGCGGAGGGATCCGACAGCATCCAGCTCTCAGGCGCCAGGAGTTTCGAACTCTTTCGGTTTGGAAAGACGCTCCTTCTTGGAAATGAGCATACGTCGCACGCCCTTAGCCAGGCCACTCGGCGGCTGGTTCATAGTACACGTACCGACATCGCCGCTGCTGAAATGAGTGTAAGAAGTACGCGAGAGAGAAGCTCAGCATTTCTTGTCGGTATCTCTTCAGCCGCGCAGTTCCCGATGAGGATCATGGCGCCGATCGCTACCGTGCTTTCAGCCCGGCTTAACGGGCTTACCAAAGGCAGGCCCTCCTTGCTTCTTCTCGCCACCGCTCATCCCTTCCTTTTGAGAGCGAGCGGTGGCTCCAGACGAAGCAGGCGGTGAAGAATTCGGGAGACTTCCGAACGGCGGGAGGAGGGGACTTGTAAACTTCTTTAGGAATCAAGTGGTTACATGGTATAAGAAAACGTGCGTTGGCCACGAATCAGGCGCACAAACTCGCACAAATCTTCGCACAAATATTATGACTACCGATCTTTTGATTTAAATTTCAATTACTTAAGTAATTGGCTGTCCGACTCATAACCTGAAGGTCACGGGTTCAAATCCTGTCCCCGCAACCAAATACGAAAACGGCCCGCCTTGTGCGGGCCGTTTTCGTTTTGATATCGAACCCCGGTAGCCCTACGGCGCCGGGGTTTTTGTTTTGGGGCGTGCTGCCAAACACCGGAGCAGCGCGCGCGGGGACGGAATTCCACAATCTCGCCGACACCTGAATGTGCTGCATGGATGCGGCTCTAGCCGGCATCCCGGTTGGTCAAGGCGATGTGGCAGCAACCGGAACCGTGGCCCGGCGTCCAGGTGACGTTGTCGAAGCGCACTCCGGTGGCCTCGAACAGGCCACGGTCGAAGGCGCCGGCGATGCGGCAGAGCGTGGCGAGCTTCTCGTTGCCGACGCCGGCTTCGACCCAAGCGTCCTTCAGCGGACAGCGCCTGACCTTGAAGGCGATGCGGTCCGGACCGCGTTCGACGTCGGTCGGATAGATGCGGCCGCCATCCGGGCTGACGGCGAGGAACGCCTCGCCGATTGCCGGCGCGTCGTTCGGACCGAAATCGGCGAAGGCCGCCGCCGCAACCTCCTTGCCGCGCCGATCGATGGTGCGGATCATGATCGCCTCAGCCCTTTCCGCGCCAACTTCCGCGGTTAGCTCGTCGAGCAACAGACGATAGAGATCGGCGCGGTTGCGGAAGGCGGAATCGAGTTCGCGCGACAGTTTTTCGGCTCGGGCTTCGGCGTGGGTCATGATGCGTCCTGTTCGATCCTTGACAGTCTCGGCGCTGCCGCCACCAGCGCCTTGCCGACCGCGGATTGCGGCGCGTCGATGACGGTGCGGGCATCGCCGCTCTCGGCAATCCGCCCGGCGTCCAGAATGGCGATGCGGTGGGCGATGGCACGGACGACACCGAGATCGTGCGAAATGAACAGATAGGCGATGCGCTCCTCGCGTTGAAGGTCGAGCAGCAGCCGCAGGATCTGCGCGCGCACCGAAACGTCGAGCGCCGACACGGCCTCGTCGAGCACGACCAGCGACGGTTTCGTGGCGATGGCGCGGGCGATTGCAACGCGCTGGCGCTGACCGCCGGAGATTTCGTGAATGGCGCGGCCGGCGAGACCGGTGCTGAGGCCGACGCGTTCCAGCAGAGCTGCAATACGGCGCGGGCGCTCGGCACGAGAGGCGATATGATGAATGCGCAAGGGGTCGTCGAGCACACGCGCCACCGTGGCGCGCGGGTTCAAGGCGGCGAGCGGATCCTGAAACACCATCTGCAGACGAGCGCGCCGGTCGCGCAAGGCAGCGCCGTTCAGCGACAGGAGGTCGCTGCCTTCAAATTCGACCTGGCCAGCGTCGGCTTCGATGAGCCGCAGTATGAGCCGAGCTATCGTCGACTTGCCGCTGCCGGAAGGTCCGGCCAGCGCCAGCGTCTCGCCGGGTTCGATGTGGAAGGAAACGTCGTCGACCGCGGCGATGGTCTTGCCGCCGCGACCGTATCGTTTGGTCAGGCCGGAAACGGCCAGCAGAGGACTGGTCATGTTCGCTGCAGCAGCGGCTCGGCGTCTAGGCCGAGATTGGCGTCGAGCAGCGCCCTTGTGTATGCGTGACGCGGCGCACTGACGATTTGGGCGGTCGAACCGAGCTCGAGCAGCTCGCCGTGCCGGAACACCGCGATGCGCTCTGCAAGCTCGGCGGCCAGCGCGATGTCGTGGCTGACGAACAGCAGCGTCATGCCGTCCTCGGACACTAGTCGCCGGATCAACCCGACGATCTCGGCCTGCACGATGGTGTCCAGCGCGCTGGTCGCCTCGTCGGCGATCAGCAGTTTCGGCCCGGCCGCAATCGCGGCGGCGATCGCCACGCGCTGCTTCTGGCCGCCGGAGAGCTTATGTGGGTAGGCCCTCAGGGCGGCATCGGGATCGGGCAGACGGACGCGTTCGAGCAGGGTTTTCGCCCTGGCGTAGGATTGCGACCAGCCGAGGCCGAGATGCGTGTAGGCGACCTCAGCGATCTGCATGCCGATTGGCATCACCGGGTCGAGGCTGGCGGATGGATCCTGGAAGATGAAGCCGACGTCACGGCCGCCGATTGGAGCATGGTCGCGAAGACTTGCAGGTTGACGCAAGAGCCAATCGATGCGGCCTTCGATCCTGGCGGTGGCCGGCAGCAGCCCGGCAATGGCCAGCGCCAGCGTGCTCTTGCCCGAACCGCTTTCACCGATGATGGCAAAGCGCTCGCCGGCCGTGATGTCGAAGCCGACATTCTTCAGCGTCGCCACCTCGGCGCCGTCGCGGCGATAGGTCACCGTCAGATTGCGGATCGAAGCAAGCGCCGTCACGACAGGCTCCTCCTCATCGCCGTGGTCTCGACGACGCCTTCGCCGGCGAGATAGACGCCGAGCACGGTTAGCACGAGCGCTACGCCCGGAATGATCGACAGGAAGGGCGCGGTGCGCAGCACGGCGCGGCCTTCGGCGATCATGCCGCCCCAGGTAACGCGGTTGGGGTCGCCGAGGCCGAGAAAGGACAATGCCGCTTCGGTGAGAATCGCCGCGGCGACGATCACCGACGACAAAGCCAATACCGGCGGCAATGCGTTGGGCAGCACCTCGCGAAAGGCGATCTCCAGCGGATGCATGCCGATGACGCGGGCGCCGGCAACAAAATCGCGCTCGCGGATCGACAGCACTTCGGCCCGCGCCACGCGTGCCGGTCCGGTCCAGGCGCCCAGTGCGATCGCCGCGACGACGACGCCGAGCGACGGCCCGACGATGCTGACGAAAGCCAAAGCCAGCAGGAAGGCTGGGACGGTCTGGAAAGCGTCGGTGATGCGCATCAGCACCTCGTCGACAAGGCCGCCGGCAAAGCCGGCCACCGTGCCGATCACGGCGCCCACGGCAAGGGCGGCGGCGGCTGTTGCCAGCCCGACCGCCAGCGAGGTGCGGGCGCCGTGGAAAAGCTCGGCAAGTACGTCACGGCCGAGGCGGTCGGTGCCCAGTGGCAGCGACCAGTCCTGGAATGGCGGCAGCAATGCCGGCCCGGCAATCGCCTGCGGATCGCCGGGAAAGAGCAAGGGCGCGGCGAGCGCCACGGCGAACAGCGCCACCAGAATGACCGCCCCGGCGACTGCTTCCGGGGTCCGGAGAAAGCGGCGAAGCGGGCTCACGCGCCGGCCTCACTGGCCCCGACGCGCGGATCGAGGAAGGCGTAGGCGATGTCGACGAGAAGGTTGATGATGACGACCAGAACGGCGCTGACGAGAATGATGCCGAGCAGCAACGGCGTGTCGCGCGCGGCCACCGCTTCCTGCGCCAGCCGGCCAAGGCCTGGCACGGAAAAGACGCTTTCGATGACGACGCTGCCGCCCAGCATTTGCGCGGACTGCAGGCCGAGCATGGTGACCAGCGGCAACAGCGCGTTACGGGCGATGTGAGCGAGCACGATGCGGCGACGGGAAAGTCCCCTGGCGCGGGCGGCCAGCACAAAATCCTGTCGCCACACCTCGGCCATACCGGCGCGCATCATGCGCAGATAGAGCGCGAGATAAATGAAGCCGAGCGCCGAAACCGGCAGGACGAGGTGGCGGGCGATATCGGCGGCGCGATCGAGGCCGGTCCTGGCCGAGGCGATACTCTCGATGCCGCCGATCGGCAACCAGCGCAGGTCGACGGCAAAGACGACGATCAACACAAGCCCCAGCCAGAAACCCGGCACGGCATAGAGCGCCAGCGAACCTACGGACAGGAAGCGGTCGCGAAAGCTGCCGGGCCTGGCGCCGGCATAGATGCCGAGCACCGAGCCGAGACCGAAGGAGAGCGCGGTGGCGCTGCCCATCAACAGCAGCGTGTTGGGCAGGCGCTCGAGCATGATATCGCGGATCGGCCGCGAAAAGGTGACCGATTGGCCGAGATCGAGATGCAGCAGCGCCCAGAGGTAGTTGGCCAGTCGCGTCAGCTCGGATTGGTCGAGGCCCCAGCGATGGCGCAGCAGTTCGATCATGCCGGCGTCGCCGCCGGTCGACACGATATAGGCATCGACCGCGTCGCCGGGAGCGGCTTCGAGCAACAGGAAGGTGCCGATGACGACAATCAGCAGCACGAAGATGCTGCCGACGAGACGGCGGCGAAGGAGGATGAGAGCGCGGCTCATGGCGGCGCCGGGTGCTTGGCGATGCGCCGATCAAGAGAAATGCCGCGCCTGAGCACCTCCCTCTGTCCTGCCCTCTTTGCCACAACTTGGCATCTCCCCCTCAAGGGGGGAGATCGGTAGTCACTCGCCGTGGCGCCAATCGCAAACATCGTTGACGGAAGGGCCAGCGTCAAAGCAAACCAATCTCCCCCCTTGAGGGGGAGATGTCCGGCAGGACAGAGGGGGGTATCGTCGAGCACGGACATTACCAACTTCACCTATTGGCGAAGGTCAATCTCAATCTACCCGCAGCTTACCCCTCCAGCCAGGTGTCCGCCCAGTTCGATACCGCCCAGCGCGGGTTGTTGGCGATGTTCTTGACCGTGTCACGTGCGACGCTGATGAAGCTCCATTCGGCGACGTTGATCAGTGGCAGGTCGGCGGCGACTTTTCTTTGGAACTCCTTGTAGAGTTCGGTGCGGGCGGCGGTGTCGAGCGTCTCCGATGCCTTGGCGATCAGGGCGTCGAGATCGACGTTCTTGTAGCCACCCTGGTTGGAGAAGGGCACGCCGTCGGGAATGCCGCTCTGCACCAGGATGGTGGTCGAGATCGCCGGATCGCCGCGGAACACCGGCGGCCCGACCGCAAGGTCGAAGGCGTGGTCGGTGTAAACAGCCTTGATATGCGCGGCCGAGTCGTTGTTGACCAGCTGGGCGTCGATGCCGATGGCGGCGAGCGCCTGGCGCAGATAGTCGCCGAACTGCTTGGTCTCGTTGAAATAGGGCGCCGGCAGCAGTTTCAGCGAAAAGCGCTTGCCGTCATCGCCTCGGCTGTAGCCGGCCTCGTCAAGCAAGGCGTTGGCCTTGGCGACGTCGAAGGCGTAGGTCGGCACGTCGGCGGTGTAGAACTGCGGGTCGTTTTTCGGCACCGGGCCAGTGGCGGTCGCGGCATAGCCAAGGAATACCGTCTTGACGACGAAATCCTTGTCGATGGCGTGAGCGATCGCCTGGCGTACTTTCAGGTCGGCCAGCTCCTTGCGGCGATGATTGATCTCGACGACGAGCTGATAGGTCAGCCCTTCATAACCCTTGGTGATCACCTTGAGACCGGGCACTTTGGAGATGCGGTCGAGATCGGCCAGGGGCACGGCGGAGAAGGCGGCGAGCTGGATCTCTTCGGCTTCCAGGGCGCTGGCCGCCGACGTGCGGTCCGGCAGCACCTGATAGATGATCTCGTCGAGATAGGGCTCGTCCTTGCCCCAATAGTCGGTGTTCTTCTCCAGCCGGTAATATTCGCCGGGCTTGTATTCGGCAAATTTGAACGGTCCGGTGCCGACCGGGGCGTTGTTGGCCGGGTTGTCCTCGATCTTTCCGGTCTCGTAGATGTGCTTGGGCACCACGCTGCTCAGCGCCGGCAAGGCGTTGCGGATCAGCTGGAACGGGGTCGGCTTGGCGAATTTGAACACGGCGGTGACTTCGTCCGGCGTGTCGACTGCCTCCAGATCCTTGAACACGGTGCGGCCGAGATTCTGCAGCGGCTTCCAGACCTGCAGCGCCGAGAAGGCGACATCGGCTGAGGTGAAGGGCTTGCCGTCATGCCATTTGACGCCCTCGCGCAGTTTGAACGTCACCGACAGGCCGTCGGCGGCACCTTCCCAGCTGAGCGCCAGCCGTGGCTCGAGCCCGTCCTTGCCGCCGAAGGAGGCCTCGGCCAAGGTTTCCACGATCTTGCTCGAAATGAAGAAGACGCCGTTCGAGGCGACAATCGCCGGATTGAGATTGCGCGGCTCGGAATCAGCGGCGACAACCAGTCGTCCGCCCTTTCTCGGCGTCTGCGCCGAGCCGATCGTCGGCATGGCGGTAGAGGCCAGCAGCAATGCCGAACCGGCCAGCATCGTACGTCTGGAAATGGTGAACTCTGGCATGATCGAACTCCGTCCTCTCCGCGGACCCGGCCGGGTCCGCCGTACCCCTCGGACGCTCGTAAGCATCCTGCAAAGCTGATTATGGGCCTTGTCCGGGGTTTCGCCAGAGACGGAATTGGCGCATCCCCACGTGGCTTTGAAATTTCCGTCCGCTGGACCAGTTATACAGAAACGGTTCGATGCGCGGTTCTGGCAAGACCAGACTGGAGTAAAGTGCAGCAGGTGGAGCAGCTTTTGGGGCTGGTTCGCCCGTTCTGGCTGGACCAGATCGGGCAAAATGATGCAGATTTAAGCATAGCCGAGGATCAGAGCCGGAAAAGCCGGTGCCGGCGAGCGGCCGGCTAAGGGATTTCAGGGAGAGAGACATGAACATTGCCCCAGGCAAGAATGCCGTCGGCAGCGTGCCGTTCGACCAGGCCAGGGTGGACGGGCTGATGGAGGAAGCCGGCATCGACGTGCTGCTCGCCACCTCCAAGCACAACACGCAATATCTGCTTGGCGGCTACAAGTTCATCTTCTTCGCCGCCATGGATGCAATCGGCCACAGCCGTTATCTGCCTGTCGTCGTCTATGAGAAAGGCGGGCCGGAGCATGCCGCCTATATCGGCAACCGCATGGAGGGCGGCGAGCACCAGAACCATCCGTTCTGGACGCCGACACTGCATGCCGCCTGCTGGGGTACGCTCGATGCCGCCAATCTGGCGGTCGAGCATTTGCGAAAGATCGGCAAAGACAATGCCCGCATCGGCATCGAGCCCGCCTTCTTGCCGTCCGACGCCTATATGCTGATCCGCAAGGCGCTGCCGGATGCCAAGCTGATCGACGCGACTGATATGCTGGAGCGCATGCGGGCAATCAAAACCGAGGCGGAGCTGGAGAAGCTGCGCATCGCCTCCGAGCTGATCACCGATTCTATGCTGGCGACCATTGGCTGGGCACGCGAAGGCACGACGAAGAGCGAGATCATCGAACAGCTTAGGCGCGAGGAAACCAATCGCGGCGCGCATTTCGAATATTGCCTGCTGACGCTAGGCTCCAGTCACAACCGTGCCGCCTCGCCGCAGGCGTGGAAGAAGGGCGAGGTGATGTCGATCGACTCCGGCGGCAACTACCACGGCTATATCGGCGACCTCTGCCGCATGGGCGTGCTGGGTGAGCCTGACGCCGAACTCGAGGATCTACTAGCCGAGATCGAGACAGTGCAGCAGGCGGCCTTCTCCAAGGTCAAGGCGGGCACGCTGGGCGGTGACATGATTTCTCATGCCGAAGGCGTGCTGAAGAAATCCAAGGTTGCGGCCTACACTGATTTCTTCGCGCATGGCATGGGGCTGATCACGCATGAAGCGCCGTTCCTGATGACCAACCATCCGGTGACCTATGAAGGCACCTATGCCGCAAAGCCGCTGGAGAAAAACATGGTGCTTTCGGTTGAGACGACCATGCTCCACCCGACGCGCGGCTTCATCAAGCTGGAGGATACGGTGGCGGTGATCGATGCCGGTTACGTCATGTTCGGCGATCGGGGCAGGAGCTGGAACAGGGGCGGGGGTTAGGCGCTTCTATCTCACTTCCCGCCCGGCGGGATCAACCCGAAATCCGGCAACTCCCGCAAGGCCAGCTCCGGCCCGGCCGGCGAGTAAACGACGAAAAGCTGCATCGGCCCGTCGCCGGTATTGAGCGTCGAATGGAAGCGGCTTTCCGGCACATAGATGGTGCAGCCGGGGCCGACCTTCTCGACGACCGGGTTGCCCTTCTCGTCTTCAACCATCTGCTCGCCATTGCCTGAGATGACAAAGATGATCTCCTCGGCACCCGGATGGTTATGACGCGTATGGCCCTTGCCTGACGGCAGGTCGACGACACCACCGGAAAATCGCTTTGCGCCGTTCACTTCGGGAGCGACCGTCAGCGACAGCCTGCCCCAGTCGAAGCCGAAGGCGCTGACATCTTTTGGGTATACGAATACCTTGCTGTTGTCGGTCATCGTCCCACCCTTCTTTTTGCTGGTCTCTACGCAGCGCCGAACGTGACGGCCTTGAAATCCGCCGTCTGCCTGGCGATCGAGGCTTCCGCCGGCAGCCGCTCCATCGAACTGGCGCCATAGAACCCGTGCAGGCCCTTGCAGCGCTCCAGAATATATCTGGCGTCGTCCGGCATCGAGATCGGCCCGCCATGGCAAAGCAGGATTATATCCTCGCGCACTGAGCGTGCCGCTTTGGCGATGGCGTCGATCTCGCTGACACAGTCGTCCAGCGATTTAGCCGATGTCGCGCCGATCGAGCCGCCGGTGGTCACCCCCATATGGGCGACGACGATGTCGGCGCCGGCTTTTGTCATGGCGCGCGCCTCATCGGGGTTGAAGACATAGGGCGTGGTCAACAGGTCGAGTTTGTGCGCTTCGGCAATCATGTCGACCTCGAGCCCGAAGCCCATGCCGGTTTCTTCAAAACTCTGCCGCATCTGGCCGTCGAACAGTCCGATGGTCGGAAAGTTCTGCACGCCGGAAAAGCCCATCGTCTTCAACTCGGCCAAAAGCAGCGGCATGATGACGAAGGGATCGGTGCCGTTGACGCCGGCCAGCACCGGCGTCTTCTTCACTACCGGCAGCACTTCGTAGGCCATTTCCTTGACGATCTCGTTGGCGTTGCCATAGGCGAGCAGGCCGGCGGCCGAGCCGCGCCCGGCCATGCGGTAGCGGCCGGAATTGTAGATGATGATCAGGTCGATGCCGCCGGCTTCCTCTGCCTTGGCCGACAGGCCGGTGCCGGCACCGCCGCCGACGATCGGAACGCCGTCCGCGATCATCTTACGGAATTTCTCCAGGATTTTCTTGCGCGGTATGGCGGTCATGTCTTGGTGTCTCACTGTCTGGCGATGTCGAGGAAGGCCGTTGTGGCAGCCCAGGCGAATTCGGGGTCGTTGATGTGCAGCGGCAGGCGCAGCACGCTCCGCGTTTTGGCGGGTTTGATGGTACGCTCGATCGCCTCGAACAAAGCTGCATCGGCTTCAGGGTCGAAGAAGGCGCCGCCTTCGATGTCGAGCGCCGACACGCCTTTCTCCGGAATGAGGAAACGGACCGGACCCTGGCAGAGGCTCAGCCTTGTACCGATCCATTCGCCGATCGTTCTGCTTTCGTCGGCAGTGGTGCGCATCAGTGTGACGTTTGGATTGTGCTCATAGAACAGCCGGCCGCGATAGCGTTCCGGAATTGTCGGCGGCGCCCAGAAATTGACCATGTCGAGCGCGCCGACCGAGCCGACATAAGGCAGCCCGGTGCGGGCGATGGCACCAAATCGATCTTCGGTCGCCGGCAGCACGCCGCCAAACAGCAAGTCGCAGACTTCGGTCGTTGTGATGTCGATGACGCCGGACAACAGGCCGCTGTCGGCCAATTTTTCCATGGTGCGGCCGCCGGTTCCGGTGGCATGAAAGACCATGCAGTCATAGGTGGAACGAAGCTCATCGGCGATCGCGGTCACGCATGGCGTGGTGACGCCGAACATGGTCAGGCCGATCGAGGGTCTGCCGTCGGCCGGCGGCGCCGGCTTTGCCGCCATGCCTGATATCGCCTGGGCGGCATTGTGCAGCACGACACGCGAAAGCCGGTTGAGGCCGGCCATGTCGGTCACCGACGGCATCATGACGATGTCGGAGACGTCGACGTAAGGCGCGGTGTCGCCGGAGGCCAAGGTCGAAACCATGATCTTGGGCAGACCGAGCGGCAGCGTGCGCATGCCTGCAGTGATGATCGAGGTGCCGCCGCCGCCGCCGATGCCGATAATCCCGGCAATATCGCCGCGCGATTGAACAAACCGGGCAAAGGCGGTGGTCATCGCCGCCACCGCGGTGCCGCGATCGTCGATGCCGAGCACGGCACCGCGACCCTCGGGATGGTGGCTGGCGACCTCGCCTGCCGAAACATCGACCGGCACGGTCGCGCCGCGTGTTCCGATGTCGACGCGGACAATCGAAGCGCCGGTAGCCGCGACCGCATCGGACAGAAATGCGAGTTCCTCACCCTTGGTGTCGGCGGTGCCCACCACATAGATGCGCTTCATCGCGTTTCCCCGGTCTTGGGCGTGCTCGGCGCTGCCGCCCCTTTGCCCGGCCGTTCGACGGGCGAAGGGCCATTGCAATTTTTTGAGACGCGCGTATCGTATTGACATGGATGTCTCACGTCAACAAGCGACAGTGAACGACGACGCCGGCCAAGGGCCGAACCCGCGGGTAGAGCGCGGGGCCCGCGCGCGCACCAGGCGTCTCATGCTGGAGACGGCGACAAAGCTGATGCAGGCGGGCGCCACGCCCTCCGTCAGCGAGGTGGCGGAGGCAGCGGAAGTCTCCCGCGCCACCGCCTATCGGTATTTTCCGAGCCAGGCGGCGCTGGTGCAGGCGGTGGTCGATGAGGGGCTTGGGCCGATCCTTACCTGGAAATCGAGCTCTGCCGATCCCGAGCGCCGGGTCGCCGAGCTGTTCGAGACCGCCATGCCGCGCATCGAGGTCTTCGAAGCGACGTTCAAGGCGGCGCTCAAACTGTCGCTCGACCAGTGGGCGCAGCGACAGGCAGGCACGCTTGACGGCGAACCTGCCTTCACGCGCGGCCATCGCGTCGATCTTTTGAAAGATGCGATCGCGCCACTCAAAGGCCGGTTGCCGCCGCGCGAATTCAAGCGGCTCGCGCAGGCGCTGTCATTGATCTTCGGTGTTGAGATGCTGATCGTATTGAAGGATATATGGGGATTGGATAGCCGCAGTATGATGTCGGTTGCGCAATGGGCGGCC
This sequence comes from Mesorhizobium sp. M1348, assembly GCF_040317925.1. Taxonomy (NCBI): domain Bacteria; kingdom Pseudomonadati; phylum Pseudomonadota; class Alphaproteobacteria; order Hyphomicrobiales; family Phyllobacteriaceae; genus Mesorhizobium; species Mesorhizobium sp. M1348. The sequence goes on from NZ_JAMYLH010000001.1 coordinate 557,926, forward strand.
GGCGCTCTGGTGCGCGCGGCTATGACCGAATCGATGATTGAAGGAGATGGGATCGCGCCGACGTCGGCCGCTAGATAACGCCAATCTGGTTCGACCAGATTTTCAACCTGACTATTCATACTACTAGCGATGCAGCGGCCCAAGCAAGGCATTCATGTATCAAGGAGTAGGAAAATTCAGAGAAAACAGGCAGATATCGCAGAAACCAACTTGTCTGCGTGTCCGCCACCGTCCAAGAAAGGGCTTGACGTTCGTCTGAAATTGGTAATACCAGATCAGGGCAAATAAAGCGGATCAAAGGGTGAAGGCTAAGATCCGTTTCGGTCGAACGAGGAGGCTCAAAAACCGGAACGGTGCCGTCACGGGAGGACTACCAGGGCCGGCCTCGCCGCCGGCTCGCATGACGCGGTAGAATGCGCACAAGGGAGGAAATCATTATGCGCAAGACAATGACCAGCTTGCTTGCTGGTATCGGCCTAGTGCTCGCCTGCGGAACGTCCGTCTACGCGCAGGAAAAGGAACTTACAATCTTCTGGGCGGAATGGGATCCGGCCAATTACCTGCAGGAACTCGGCAACGAGTACGAGAAGGAAACCGGCGTCAAGATCACGGTGGAAACCACACCGTGGCCCGACTTCCAGACCAAGGCCTTCACCGAGTTCAACGCCCATGGCGACGCCTATGATATGGTCGTCGGCGACTCGCAATGGCTCGGTGCCGGCTCGACCGGTGGCCACTATGTCGACCTGACCGACTTCTTCAATAAGCACAAGGTCGGCGACGTGATGGCACCGGCGACGGTGAAGTACTACGCCGAATATCCGGGCGGCAGCAGCAAGTACTGGGCCATTCCACTTGAAGGCGACGCCGTCGGCTGGTCCTACCGCAAGGACTGGTTCGAGGATCCGAAGGAAAAGGAAGCCTTCAAGGCCAAGTATGGCTACGATCTCGACGTGCCGAAGGATTTCAAGGCGCTGCGCGACATCGCCGAGTTCTTCTACCGGCCGGACCAGAAAAAATACGGCATCGCCATCTACACCGACAATTCGTATGACGCGATGGCGATGGGCTTCGAAAACGCGCTGTTTTCCTTTGGCGGCGAGCTGGGTGATTATAAGACCTACAAGGTCGACGGCTTCATCAACTCCGACAAGGCGATCGCGGCGCTCGACGCCTACAAGGAACTCTACAAGTTCACGCCTCCGGGCTGGGCCAAGTCGTTCTTCGTCGAGGACAACCAGGCGATCACTGAAAACCTGGCCGCGATGAGCATGAACTACTTCGCGTTCTTCCCCTCGCTGATCAACGAGGCGTCGAACCCGAATGCCAAGAACACCGGTTTCTTCGCCAATCCTCCCGGCCCGAACGGCGACCAGTTCGCCGCACTCGGCGGTCAGGGCATCTCCATCGTTTCATACTCGCAGAAGCAGGAAGAGGCGACGAAGTTCCTGGAATGGTTCATCAAGGACGAGACCCAGAAGAAATGGGCAGCGCTTGGCGGCTACACCTGCAGTGCCGCCGTGCTCAAGTCGCCCGAATTCCAGAACGCCACGCCCTACAACAAGGCGTTCTACGAGACCATGTTCAAGGTCAAGGACTTCTGGGCGGTTCCGGAATATGCGGAACTGCTGCAGCAGCTCAACCAGCGCATCTATCCCTACATGATCGGCGGCGAAGGCACCGCCAAGGAGACGCTGGACGCACTGGCAGCCGACTGGAACGCGACCTTCAAGAAATACGGCCGCGGCCAATAAGTTTGAAGTTTCACGGAGGGGGCGTTCGTGCCTCCTCCGTTTCTTTTTCTGATTTTTGAACCGGGAGCAGGGTCTTGGCGACCACGATGATCACCACGCTGGACAGGTCTTCGCGGGCCGCCGCTCGCGGTCTAAGCGACATTTCGATCCGCAATCTCTTCATCATCCCGACGATCCTGTTTCTGATCGTCTTCAACATCTTCCCGCTGATCTATTCGCTGGGCTATTCGTTCACCGATTTCCGCGCCTCGACCAGCGCGGCGGCGAATTTCGTCGGGCTGCAAAACTATCGCGACCTGCTCAGCGATCCCTATGTCTGGTCCAACTTCGCCATCACCGCAAAATACGTCATCATCTCGGTCGCCGGCCAGCTGCTCGTCGGCTTCGGCGTGGCCATGCTGCTCAACCGCGACATTCCGCTCAAGGGCCTGCTGACGACGCTCCTGTTGTTGCCGATGATGCTGTCGATGGCCGTCGTCGGCCTGTTCTGGAAGCTGCTCTACGATCCGTCCTTCGGCATCATCAATTATGCGCTGGGCCTCGGCACCTTCGAATGGCTGTCGGATCCGAAAATGGCGCTCTATGCGGTCGCGCTGACCGACATCTGGATGTGGTCGCCCTTCGTCATGCTGTTGTCGCTGGCCGGCCTGTCGGCCGTGCCCAAGCATCTCTACGAGGCAGCCGCGATCGACAGGGCCGGGCCGTTCTACACCTTCTTCCGCATAACGCTGCCGCTGGTTGCGCCGATCCTGATGATCGCGGTCATCTTCCGCACCATGGAGGCGTTCAAGACCTTCGACCTCGCCTACATCCTGACCAGCCAGCCGACGGCCGAGCTGATCTCGATCCGGCTCTACAAGATGGCGTTCCAGGAATGGCAGACCGGGCGTTCCTGCGCGCTCGCCTACATCGTGCTGATCATGGTGCTGGCGATCACCAACATCTATGTCAAATACCTCAACAAGGTGAAGGAGCGCTGAGATGGCCGCAGTCCGCACTTCTTCCGAAATCAGCTTCAACCGGGTCGCTATCGTCGCTGTTCTGCTGGTGACGATCATCTTCCTGGCGCCGATCTACTGGATCGCCTCGACGGCGTTCAAGCCGCGCAACCTCGCCACCACCATTCCGCCGACGGTGGTTTTCCAGCCGGAGATATCGCCCTTCGTCAAGTTGTTCACCAAGCGTTCGCAGCTGCGCAGTCCGCCGTCGCCGGAGGAGTACGCGGCCGCGCCGTGGTGGGAGCGCGTCGTCTTCAATGGCGGCGAAAAGATCGTGCGCGACGGCAAGGGCCAGGTGCAGTGGTCGGGCTATCCGAGCCGTTTCATGAACTCGCTGATCGTTGCCATAACCTCGACCGTCCTGGCCGTCGGCATGGGCACCTTCACCGCCTATGGGTTCTCGCGCTTCAAGGTAAAAGGCGAGGCGGACCTACTGTTCTTCATCCTGTCGACACGCATGCTGCCGCCGGTGGTCGTCGCCATTCCGATGTTCCTGATGTACCGGGCGGTCGGCCTCAACGATTCCCATATCGGCCTGATCATCCTTTACACTGCCTTCAACCTGTCCTTCTCGGTGTGGCTGATGAAAGGCTTCATGGACGAGATCCCCAAGGAGTATGAGGAGGCGGCCCTCGTCGACGGCTATACGCGCATGGAGGCCTTCTTCAAGATCGTGCTGCCCGAGGCCGCCACCGGCATCGCCGCCACCGCCGTGTTCTGCTTTATCACGGCGTGGAACGAATATGCCTTCGCACTGATCATGACCAGCCGCCGTGCCCAGACAGCACCGCCCTTCATCCCCAGCCAGGTCGGTTCCGGCCTGCCGGACTGGACGGTGATTGCCGCCGGAACCTTCCTGTTCCTGCTGCCGGTGGCGATCTTCACCTTCCTGCTCCGCAACCATCTGCTGCGCGGCATGTCGTTTGGAGCGATCCGCAAATGAGCTTTCGTGCCATCAACCAGAAATATCTCGAACCAGGCTCTCAAGTGCTGATGGTGCTCGGTATCATCGCGCTCTGCCAGCCGTGGAACATGCTGCTGCACAGCTATGGCGTGACCATCATCCTGATCGGCCTGATCGGCTTCAACATCACCTCCAAGATCGCGCCGGAGGAGAAGGCCAGCACCGGGCAAGGGGCAAATCCGGGGGCACAGCATTGACCCAGATCGAGCTTCGCGGCGTCCAGAAATATTTCGGCGCCGTCCAGGTCATCAAGGACCTCAACCTGAAGATCGACGATAACGAGTTCATCGTGCTGCTCGGCCAGTCGGGCTGCGGCAAGACGACGACGCTCAGGGCGATTGCCGGGCTGGAGACGATCGACGGCGGCGACATCCTCATCGACGGCAAGCCGGTCCAGCACCTCAAGGCCGCCGACCGTGACATCGCCATGGTCTTCCAGTCGTTCTCGCTCTATCCGCATATGAGCGTCTATGAGAACATCGCCTTTCCGCTGAGAGCGACGCGCAAGAGCAAGGCCGAGATCGACAGCGAGGTGCGCTCGGTCGCCAAGACGCTGCAGATCAGCGATCTCCTCGCCAAGAAGCCGTCGGCGCTGTCGGGCGGCGACATGCAGCGCGTGGCGATCGGCCGAGCCTTGGTGCGGCGGCCGAAGGCGATGCTGATGGACGAGCCGATCGGGGCGCTCGATGCCAAGCTGCGCGAGGAGATGCGGGCCGAGATCAAGCGGCTGCACATCAAGCAGGGCTCGACCAGCATCTACGTTACCCACGACCAGATCGAGGCGATGAGCCTCGCCGACCGCATCGTCATCATGCATGAAGGTGTGCTGCAGCAGGTCGGCTCGCCGGACGAGGTCTATTCGCATCCAGCGAATCTTTTCGTCGCGCAGTTTGTCGGCAGCCCGGTGATGAACGTCGCCGACGCTTCGGTGACCGAGAAAGCCTCATCGGCCTCGGTCACGGTCGGCGATGCGGCCGCCGGTTTCGAATTCCCGCGCGCCTTGCTGTCGAAGCTCAACGGCCATGCCGGCAGCCAACTCGCGCTCGGCATCCGGCCGGAAGGCGTCCTCGTCCGCCGCGAAGCCGCCGAGGGATTCTTGCCGGTGGAGACGCAGATCGTCGAGCCGCTCGGGTCCTTCGACATCGTCGACCTCAAGGTCGGCTCCAAGATGCTGCGTGCGCGCACCAAGAGCGGCTTTATCGGCGGCCCCGGCGAAAGGGTCTTCGTCAGAATCGATCCCAGCCAGGCGCATTTCTTCGACACGGCGAGCGGCAAATCGCTGGGAGTGAGACTCTGATGGCCCACATCCAGCTCAAGAACATCTCGAAGAAGTTCGGCAACCACACCGCCTTGACCGGGCTTGATCTCGACATCGCCGATGGCGAGTTCTTCGTCCTGCTTGGCGAGACCGGCGCCGGCAAGACGACGACGCTGCGCATGATTGCCGGCCTGGAAAAACCGAGCGAAGGTCAGGTCTTCATCGACGGCGTCGATGTCGCAGACTGGGGTGCGGCCGAGCGCGACGTGGCGCTGGTGTTGCAGCAATATTCGCTTTATCCGCGCTATACGGTGCGCGAAAACCTCGAATTTCCGCTGAAGCCGAAGATCCGCCGGCTGCCCGATGCCGAGATCAAGGATCGTGTCGACCGCGCCGCCAGGACGCTGCGGATCGAGCATCTGCTCGACCGCAAGACCGACAGGCTTTCAGGCGGCGAGATGCAGCGCGTCTCGATCGGTCGCGCCATCGTGCGCAAGCCGCGGGTATTCCTGATGGACGAGCCGTTGTCGGCGCTCGACGCCAAGTTGCGCGAGGCGCTACGCACCGAATTGAAGAACCTGCAGATGCAGCTTGGCGCCACCTTCCTGTTCGTGACGCACGATCAGATCGAGGCGATGTCGATGGGGGACAAGGTCGGCGTGCTCAACCATGGCCGCATCGTCCAGACCGGCACGCCGTACGAGATCTACAACAATCCGCGCGACACCTACGTGGCGAGCTTCGTCGGCTCGCCGCCGATGAATCTCATCGACGGCAAGCTTGTCAACGGACGTGCGGTGATGGCGCCGCTCAATTTCGAATTGCCGTTTGCGGGGGGTGCCAAGACTCCGGGGGGTGCCAAGACGGGCGCGGCGACCGACGGTCGCCCGCTCGTCTTCGGTATTCGTCCCGAGGACGTCTATCTCGAGACCGGCGCGCCGGTCGAGGCGCGGGTCCATGACGTCGAGAACCATGGCGTCGAGAAGATCCTGACGCTGCGGGTCGGCGACGCCATGCTGCGCGCCACCGTGCCGGCCAGGACCGACGTCCAGATAGAGCAGCCGGTGCGCTTTGCCTGGAACCCGGACAAGGTGGTGCTGTTCGACAAGGGCAGCGGAATAAGCCTGCGTCACGCCAGCTAAATGCCCTGGGCCATCCGCATCCCCCGTACGGGGGATGCGGATGCTCCGATTTGTCGAGTAGGCTGATCCTTCGGTCCCAAAAAGGGATTTGCACGCCCAATTTGGAGACCCAAATACGGAGGGTTGGCTATGGGAAATCTGTTACGCAGTTTTGCGACGATCCTGCTTGTCGCCGGTATGGGATTGTCGGCCGCGCATCTGGGCGAGGCGCAGGCAGCCAAGAAAGTTGTCGCCGGCGCGCAGGTCGACGCCAAGAAGATCAAGGACCTCAGCGGCGCGGTCAATCTGTCCACCAGTGACTGCAAACTGTTGTTGAGCGGTACCGTCGTCGAAGTCTCGGATGGCAGGTGCGGGGCTTCCGGCAAATATTGCAAGAGTAGCGCCGGCTCGGCCTGCATCACCGAGCAATAACCCGGCCAATGTTTAGCCGGCCTGGCGGATCTCCGCCTGTTCCTCGGCCCGAAAATGGCTGGGCGGCGATCCGATGACCCGCTTGAAGGCGCGGCTGAAGGAGGCGTCGGATTCGTAGCCGAGGCGCGCCGCGACGACGGAAATCTTGAGCCGGTCACGGACCAGCCATTGCCTCGCCTGGTGCATCCGCACCTGCGTGACGTACTTTGCCGGTGTTTCGCCGACAATGGTCGCGAAGCGCTCGGCGAAACCTGATCGCGAGGCACCCATCATCTTCGCCAGAGCCTCCACCGTCCAGTCGCGGTTCGGTTCGAGATGGATTGCGGCCAGCACCCGGCCGATCTCGCGGTCCCTGACCGCCGCGATCCATCCGGAAGAGTCGCCGCAGCCGCGCTCGACCCATGAGCGGATGACGGTTGCGGCAAGCACATCGGCCAGCCGCGCCAGGATGCCGCCGGAGCCGACGCGTTCCATCGTCACCTCGCGGGCCATCGCCTCCAGCAAATGCGGGATACCTGGCTCATAGACCTCCAACTCATGTGCGCGCATCACGTCCGGCATCATGCCGAGCAAGGGGTGCAAGCCATCGAGATTGAAATACATGCTGCCGAAAAACAGCAAGGTGCCCGGACGGCAGCCGGGCACGCCGTCATTCGACATGCAATAGACATCCTTGCAGATTTCCTCGACCTCATAGCCGTGGATCGGCGCCGCCTCGATACCCGGCTCACTCGCCAGCGTGTGGGCTGAACCGCGTGGCAACAAGGCAGCGTCGCCCGCCTTGAGTTCCACCCATTCGCCGGACGGTTGCAGCAACCAGCAGCCTTTGCGGCCGATGAAATGAAACCGTGCCGCCGCCTGAGCCGGAAAATGGATGCCCCAAGGTTCCTTCATCTCGCAACGGCCGTAATCGACACCTTCGAGACGCAATCCGCGCAATATGTCCGTCAGCGGATCGCCGGTGAGGGGAATTTTGGACGAACTGTCAAACATAATGGTGTTTCTAGCATGGAAACTCCAGCTAGTCACTCCCTATGTTGCATTGCAGCTAGATGCTGCGCTGCAACAGACCGGAGATCCCTCATGACCGAACCCGCGACAGGCGTCATGGACGCCGTTCTCGACCCATCGGAAACCGGCGAACGGTCCGAACCGGCATGGGGGGCGGTGGTCTCCCTGGCGCTCGGAGTCTTCGGCCTGGTGACCGCGGAATTCCTGCCCGCCAGCCTGCTGACGCCGCTTGCGCAGGATCTCGGCATCACCGAAGGCGCCGCCGGGCAGGCGGTAACGGCCACCGCCGTCATTGGCGCGATCGCGGCGCCGACCATGGCCATTGTCACCAAGCGGCTGGACCGCAGGCTGGTCATGTGGGCGCTGACGGTGCTGCTTGTGCTGTCAAACCTGGTGGCCGCGTTTGCATCGTCGCTTCCCGTTCTTCTGATCGCCCGCATCATGCTCGGGATCAGTCTTGGCGGCTTCTGGTCGATGTCGGCAGCCATGGCGATGCGGCTCGTTCCGATGCGGCTGATGCCGCGTGCCATGTCGATCATCCTCACCGGCGTCTCGGTGGCGACGGTCTGTGCGGCTCCGGTCGGCGCCCATGTCGGCGACATCTGGGGATGGCGGACAGCGTTCATGATCGCTGCCGTGGTCGGCGCGCTGGCGCTGCTGGTGCAGGTGGCTACCATTCCGAAGCTGCCGCCGGCAGGTACGGCAGGTTTTCGCACGCTGCTGGAGGTGATGAAGCGGCCGATGATCAGGGTGGCACTGCTGGTGGTGTTGCTGGTCGCCTCGGGACACTTTGCCGGCTTCACTTATGTCCGCCCGTTTCTCGAGAAGGTGCCCACGCTGGACATCGAGACGATCTCGCTTGTGCTGCTCGCCTACGGCATTGGTGGCTTTTTCGGCAATTTCGCCGGCGGCTTTATCGCCGAACGCAGCCTCAAGGCAGCCGTCAGCCTGGCGCCTCTGCTGATCGCGTTTTCGGCGGTGTTGCTGCTGGTGGTCGGAGCCTCACCCGTGGTGGCTGCAATAGCAGTGGCCAGCTGGGGCTTTGCCTTCGGCGCGGTGCCGGTCGGGCTGCAGACCTGGCTGGTGCGGGCCGCCCCCGATCAGGCGGAAAGCGCCGGCGGGCTGATGGTTATGACATTTCAGGTCGCCATCGCGTTGGGCGCCGTCTTCGGCGGCCTGCTGGTCGACAATGCCGGCGTTGCCAGCGCCTTCGCCTATTGCGCGGCGGCGACGTTGCTTGCCGCCCTGGCGGCGTTCTTCCTTGGCCCGAAGCCGATCGACGATCCCAAGGCCTAAACTGAACGGCCGTCGAAGTCGAAGACCGGCACGGCGGCGACGTCCAACGCCTCGATGCAATGAATATTGATATAGGCACTTCGCCCGCTCCCTTCGCCGACATCCTCGGCGAAGGGGTGAATGCCGCAGCTGCGGCAGAAGCGGTGGGCGATGACATGGTTGCCGAAGCTGTAGCGGCCGAGATCATCGCCCCAGGCAAGTACCCGCATGCTCTCATGCGGCACTGCCCATAGCAGTGCACTCTTGCGCGAGCAGATCGAGCAATTGCACCGAACGGCTCCGGTCAACTCGCCTTCGACCTCGAACGCGACCTTGCCGCAGTGGCAGCTGCCTTGGTAGAGCATCGGGCCTTCCTCCTTCGGTTCGACAGGTGCAAATCCGACCGTGCCGGGCTATGTCTCCTGCGGCCAGCTAGTGGCTGCTACCTTAAGACGTTGCAAGTGGGCGGAGTCCGACACCGAAAAATGCAATCAGCCCGTGATCGCCTCGAAGCAATTCTTTCGCGTCTTGCCGCTCGCGTGGGCGATGAGAGCGTTTTCGTAAAGCTCTACCCGGAAGCCGCACGGGCGGCGGCGGACGCCGCCGATGCGCGGCGAAAAGCCGGCGTCACACTCGGGCTGCTCGATGGGGCGACCGTCTCGATCAAGGATCTGTTCGATGTCGCCGGCGAGCCGACCACGGCGGGCTCTCTGCTGCTCGCCACCGCAGCGCCGGCGCTGCGGGATGCCATTGTCGTGCGACGGCTGCGCCAGGCCGGTGCAGTCATCCTCGGCAAGACCAACATGACCGAGTTCGCCTTCACTGCGATCGGCGTCAACCCACATTACGGTACGCCCGGCAATGCAAGCGATGCCAGCCGTATCCCGGGCGGCTCGTCCTCAGGCGCCGCGGTTTCGGTCGGCGAAGGTACCAGCGAAATCTCCATCGGTTCCGATACCGGCGGTTCGGTACGCATTCCGGCATCGTTGAATGGCGTCGTCGGTTTCAAGCCGACGGCGCGGCGCGTGCCGCTCGCGGGTGCGTTTCCGCTGTCGGCCACGCTGGACTCGATCGGTCCGCTGGCCCGCACCGTCGCCGAATGTGCGGCGGCCGATGCAGTGATGTCGGGCGAAAACCTGGCGGCATTGTTGCCGCTGCCGCTGGACGGCCTGCGCATCGGTATTGCGCGCGGCGTGCTGTTCGATGATACGCAGGAAGAGGTCGCGACGACGTTCGACCGGTGTCTGCGCAAGATGGAGCTTAGCGGCGCACGGCTTGCGGAACTGTCGATCGACGACCTGCTTGCCGATCTGCGCGCGGCAACCAAGCGCGCGTCGATCGCGGCGATGGAAGGGGCGGAGATCCATGCCGACCGGCTGGCGACCGGAGTGGCGACGCCGGTCGACCCGCGGGTAAGCGGACCATTGTCGCGCGCCGCCGCCATTCCGGCCACGGTCTATATCAGGGCAATGCGCTGCCGCACGGCGCTGGCCGCCGCAATGGACGACCGACTGGCAGCGGTCGACGCGCTGGCCCTGCCGACCACGCCGGTGACGGCGCCGACGATCGTCTCGATGACCGACGACGAGGCTCTGTGGAACAGGACGGAAGGCCTTCTGCTGCGCAACACGCAGGTCGCCAACCAGTTCGATCTGTCAGCCATCTCGCTGCCGATGCCGGGAATGACGCGCCCGGCCGGGCTGATGCTGGTGGCGCGCAATGGCCATGACCACCACCTGCTGCGCATCGCAGCGGGCGTGGAGGCGCTGCTTGCAAATTGATCCGATAGCGCGTGTCAGCGCGACGAGCAGTGGCCGCGTTCGCTGTCCTTGGCGGCGCGTTCGATGCTGGTGGCAATCAGCCAAGGCAGGGTGTACCGCTTGCCGTTAAAGGTCCGGGTGCGGTTCTCGATCGATCCGACAACAACGACCTTGCCGGCATAGAGTTTGTCCGAAAGATCCAGCGCCTTGTCTCGCTGCGGTAGGCGATCGATGTCGATCGAAACACCTTTGATAAGCTTACCAGTAGCGAGGTCGAGTGCGCTGTTCGATGGACAGGGTGCCGCCACGCAGCGCAAGCCGTTGTCGCAGAACACGTAGCTGCCCTGTCCGTTGGCGAAGGCTTGCGCCGTCGCCACGCAGAAGCCGGCGGTCAGCAGGAATTTTGTGACGTGTGCCATGCCGGTACCGTCGCCGGCGAATTCGGGAAAATTAGGGCGCTCTCAGAAATCGGCAGGGAACCGCCGCCGGTAGTGCTCGACCACTTCGGGGTTGCGCAGATTGACCGGCAATCTGTTGGCCAGCACCAGCAAGGCTTCGCCAGCCGCGCCGACGCCCATGCGCATCATCGACTGTTCGGTGATCCCGGCCATGTGCGGGGTGACGATGACATTGTCGAAGCCGAAATAAGGATGGTTGGGCGGCAGCGGTTGTGTTGCAAAAACATCGAGCGCAGCGCCGCCGATGCGGCCCTTCTGCAAGGCCTCGATCAGCGCGTCGTCATCGATCACCGGCCCGCGCGAAACATTGATCAGCAGCGCATCCGGCTTCATCCGGTCAATGCGCTCGCGGCTGATGAGCCCCCGTGTTTCGGGCGTCAGCGGGCAGCACAGAACGATGATGTCGCTCTGCTCGATCAGCGCATCGATCGACAGGAAGCCGACCTTGTCCGGCGCCGGCCGCATGCTGCGCGTCGTCGCCACCACATTCAGATCGAACCCATGGGCCGCGATATGGCCAACCGCCTGGCCGATCGCGCCGAGGCCGACAATGCCGATCGTCTTGCCCGCTAGCTCACTGGCCACGACGGTGTGTTCGCGGCCGGCCAGCCAACCCTTCGCGCGCAAGTCGCGGTCCAACACACGAAAGCGCCTAAGCAGTGCCAGCGCCGCGAACATTACATATTCGGCGACGGATCGCGCGTTCACCCCCGGCACGTTCGCCACCAACACGCCGGCCGCATTGGCCGCTTCCATCGGTACCATGTCCAGCCCGGCGCCGTGGCGGATCGCGGCCCTGAGCTTCAACGCGCCTTCGAAAAGCGCCGCAGGCAAGGGAGCGCGAACGATGATGACATCGGCGTCCCTTGCCTCGGCGGCCAGCGTGTGCGCGTCGAGGGCGGAAGCAACGACGAGTTCGCCGGCCCCTGTCAGCATGGAAGAGGCACGGGGGTGCAGTCTGTGTGTCGACAGGATCTTGGGCATTTCAGGCCTTTTCGAGCGCTGGGCTTTCGGGTTCCGCCCCACGCCCCTCGATCAGCCCCTTCCAGTAGCTTTCCGCGCCTTGCAGGTGGGCGCTCATCAGCGCCTGGGCGAGATTGCCGTCGCGGCGCAGCAGCGCCTCGTAGATCTGGATATGCTCGGCATGGGAGCGCACGCTGCGTTCGGGATCGTTGAAATAGATCGGCAGGCGCAGCTCACCCATCATGTAGTAGACGCTGCAGATATTGTGGAAGACGCTGTTCTTGGTCGCCCGCACGATCTCGAGGTGGAACTCGCGGTCTTCCCGGGCAAGGCCTTCACCGGCGGCGATGCGATCCTCGGAGGCCTTCAGGATCTCGCGCAGCCGCTCGAAATTCTCCTCGGTGGCGCGTGAACAGGCAAGTTCGGCGGCCTTGATCTCGTGGATCTTGCGCAACTCGACCGTCTCGTAGATCTGGATGGGATCGAGCGGCAGGCCGGCGCGGGCGAACAGCGCCATCGCCTCGACGCTCGCCTGCTTCGTATCGATGTAGATGCCGGATTTCGCCCGTCGCTCGACGATGCGCATGGCCTCGAGAATGGCCAGCGCCTCGCGGATCTGGCCGCGGCTGACGCTGAAATGCTCTGCCAGTTCGCGCTCCGACGGCGTGCGGCCCGTCTCCTTGTCCGAATGGGAGAACAGATAGGCGGCGAGTTCCGCGAGAAGGTTCTTTTCTTTCATGTCAGCCGTGTTGCGCGTGCGCCTCCAGGAACCGCTCCGAAATGGTGAATCCCAGCCCGGGTCTATCAGGGATCGCTACCATACCGTCCTTTGCTTCGACAGTCTCTTCGATCAGATCGTGGATCATCGGATTGGCGCCGAGCGAATATTCGACGGTGAAGCTCGCCGGCGAAGCAGCGCAGACATGCAGCCCGGCAAAGAAGCAGGGCGCACCCGCCCAAAGGTGCGGCGCAAAGCGCAGATTAAAGGCGCTGGCGATGGTGCCGATCTTCATCGCCTCGCTGATTCCACCGCAAAAGGCCGGATCCGGCTGGAAGATATCGGCGGATTTGAGTACGGCGAGGTCGCGGAAGGCATAGCGCGTCGCCTCGCTTTCGCCGGTGGCGATCGGGATCGAGCCGCAGGCGCGCACCTCGGCCATGCCGGGCTTGTCGTCGGCGATCACCGGCTCCTCGAACCAGGCGAGATCGAGGTCGCCGGCGAGATGGATGAAGCGCTTGGCTTCGGCCACCGTGTAAGTGCCGTGCGCGTCGACCATCAGGTCGATATCGGGACCGAGCGCCTGTCTTGCGGCGCGAACGCGAGCGGCCGAGATATGTGGGGCGCCGTCCATGGCGCCGACGCGCATCTTCAGCGCCTTGAAGCCGCCGTTGGCGATGTAGGACTGCAGCTGGTCGCCGATGGCTTCCGCAGTGGCCCAGCCGCCGGAAGCATAGGCCGGCATGCGGTCCAGCTTGCGGCCGCCGAGCAGCCGCCAGACCGGAACGCCGAGCGACTTGCCAAGAATGTCCCACAATGCGATGTCGACGGCGCTGATGGCGGCGATGCTCATGCCCCGTCGTGCCAATTGCGGCATGGCATGGCCGGCGCGAGCGGCGCTGTCGTGGCGCGTGCCATTATAGAGCATCTCCCATATGACGCCGATGTCGGCCGGGTCGCGGCCAACCAGCTGCGGGCCGACCTCGTAGTTTAGCAAATGGACGAGAGCGCCGTAGCTGCCGGCGCTGCCGGCGGCATTCTTGCCTTCGCCCCAGCCGACCAGACCGTCGTCGGTTTCGATGCGCAGGATGGCGGCGTCGAATGTCGCCACCTGACCGAAGTCGCTGCGGTGTTGCTTCGCGGCTTCGATCGGTATGCGAACCCACCAGGCTTGGACCGTCTTGATGCGCATGTTCATCCTCGGCCCGGCCGCGGTGAGGCGGAAGGGCTTTTTCCAAACGGCTCAGCTACTTGATCAGCGGCAGCAGCGTTTCCGCATTGATGCGCATCTGGTCGGTGTAGAATTTTTCCGTAAGCACGCTGGAGCCGTGGTCCTGAATGAATTTCAACTGCTCCGGCGAGATGTCGACGGGGTTGCGTTCGACCATGTCGGGATAGGGGGCAGCCGGCGTGCGGTCGACGGGGGCGACGAATTCATTGGTCAGCGCGCCGTCATAGCCGATCTCCTTCAGCGTGCCGACGATCTTCGGCCAGTCGATCTGCCCGAGGCCGGCGGCGAAGCGGTTGTTGTCGGCGACATGGAAGTCGTATAGGCGCTTGCCGACCTGCCGGATGGCGTCATAGACGTTAAATTCTTCCATGTGGATGTGGTAGGCGTCGAGGCAGACGCCGCATTCGGGGCTGACCGCATCGGCCAGCGCCAGTGCCTGGGCGCCGCGGTTGAACAGATAGGTTTCAAAGCGGTTGAGCGGCTCGACCGCGATCTTGACGCCGACCTTCTTGGCGTGGGTGAAGCATTCCCGGGTGGCGTCGACCACCCATTTCCATTCCTCTTCCTCGGTGCCGTCCGGCACCACCTTGCCGACGGTGGCGGGAACCAGCGTGATGATCTCGCCATCAAGTTCGCTGACCATGGTCAGCACGTCCTTGACGTATTGCACGGAGCGCTCGCGCTGGCCCTGGTTCTTGGCGGCGAGATTGCGCTCGCCCAGCATCAGCGTCACCGCTCCCCAGCAGCGAATGCCGTGCTCCTTCAACAGCGCGCGCGTCTCCTTGGGCTTGTATTGTTCGGGTTCGCCGGAAATCTCGATCGACTCATAGCCGAATTTCTTGATGCGCTTGAGCGTCGTTTCCAGCGGCTCCGCCCGCATCCAATTGTGTGTCGAAAGATGCATGGTCTATCCTTCCCAGAATCGCCTGTACCAGTCGCCTGCGGCGCACTCTGCCGAAGCCTGCCGCATGATTCCTCCCCAAGGCGTCCCAGCATTTTTAGCAAACTGGTTCGACCAATTGGGCTTAATGGGAGGTCTACAGTAATTTCATCTGGACGGCAAGAAGTGCTGCCATCAAGCGTTGGCTCATGACTATGCTATTGATTATACTTAAACATGTGGCTTAACTCGGCATGGTTGCAGGGCTGCGGCAGCGCGTCAAACGGCTTGACCAGATTTCGGCATTTGGTAATACCAGAATAGCGGCGCCGAGCGCGCTGTGCAAAGAGACCAAAGAAGCTGGCCCTGTTTTCAATCGGCGCTATGCTTGGTCGTGAAACATAGGGAGATGCCGATGCCGACGACGATGAAGGGGCCTGGTCTGTTCCTGGCGCAGTTTGCGGGCGACGCCGCTCCGTTCAATTCGCTGGCCTCGATCACCGAATGGGCGGCTGGTCTGGGCTACAAGGGCGTGCAGATCCCGACATGGGACGCCCGACTGTTCGATCTCGAGAAGGCAGCCTCCTCCAAGGCCTATTGCGACGAGGTGAAGGGCGTCTGCGCCGATGCCGGCGTCGAGATCACCGAATTGTCGACGCATCTGCAGGGGCAGCTGGTGGCGGTGCATCCGGCCTACGATGCACAGTTCGACGGCTTCGCGCCGGCTGCGGTGCACAACAATCCAAAGGCCAGGCAGCAATGGGCGGTCGAACAGATGAAGTTCGCCGCCAAGGCGTCGAAGAATCTCGGGCTCAAGGCGTCGGTGTCGTTTTGCGGCGCCCTGGCCTTCCCATACCTCTACCCCTGGCCGCAGCGGCCGGCGGGATTGATCGAGGAAGCGTTTGCCGAACTCGGCAAACGCTGGAAGCCGATCCTCGACGTCTATGACGAGAACGGCGTCGATATCGGCTACGAAATCCATCCGGGCGAGGACGTGTTCGACGGCGCGACGTTCGAAATGTTCCTCGATGCGGTCGGCGGCCACAAGGGCTGCAACATCAACTACGACCCGTCGCACTTCCTGCTGCAGCAGCTCGATTATCTCGAATTCATCGACATCTACCACGAGCGGATCAAGGCGTTCCACGTCAAGGACGCCGAATTCAATCCGACCGGGCGGCAAGGCGTCTATTCCGGCTACCAGAGCTGGACCAACCGCGCCGGGCGTTTCCGCTCGCTCGGCGACGGGCAGGTGGATTTCGGCGGCATCTTCTCCAAGCTCACCCAATACAATTACGATTCATGGGCGGTGCTGGAATGGGAATGCTGCCTCAAGCACCCGGAGGATGGTGCGGCCGAAGGCGCTCCCTTCATCCAGCACCACATCATCAGGGTTACGGAAAAAGCGTTCGACGATTTCGCCGGCGGCACGACCGATAAAAAGGTGCTGCGCGGGATGATGGGGATCTAGCACAGATATCCCTCCCCCTCGAGGGGAGGGTGGCCCGGAGGGCCGGATGGGGTCGGTCCATGCCGAGCTTCATGCCCGGCGACCCCACCCCGACGCTACGCGTCGACCCTCCCCTCAAGGGGGAGGGGTATCTCAGATAACGAGGGAGAAAATCATGGTTGGTGCATCGAAGGCGGAAACGGGGGGCGGTCCGATCCGCTACGGCATGGTCGGCGGCGGACAAGGCGCCTTTATCGGCGCGGTGCACCGCATCGCAGCGCGCATGGATAACGAGTTCGTGCTGGTCGCCGGCGCCTTGTCGTCGGATCCGGAGCGCGCTAAGGCCTCGGCCGCCGAGCTTGGGCTCGATCCCGCACGCAGCTACGGCTCTTATGCCGAGATGGCCAAGGCGGAGGCCAAGCGGCCGGACGGCATCGAGGCGGTGGCCATCGTCACGCCGAACAATGTGCACGTGCCGGCTGCCAAGGCTTTTCTCGAGGCCGGCATCCACGTCATCTGCGACAAGCCGCTGGCGACGACGCTGGCCGAGGCAAAGAAGCTGGCGGCGCTGGTCGAAAAGACCGGCAAGGTGTTCGTGCTGACGCATAACTACACCGCCTATCCGATGGTGCGGCAGGCACGCGAGATGGTGGCCAAGGGACAGCTCGGCGATATCCGCATCGTGCAGTCGGAATATCCGCAGGACTGGCTGACCGAAGATCTGGCCGCCACCGGCCAGAAGCAGGCTGCGTGGCGCTCAGACCCCAAGCAGGCCGGTGCCGGCGGCGCGCTGGGCGACATTGGCACGCACGCCTACAACCTTGCCCGTTTCGTATCCGGGCTGGAGCTCGATTCGTTGTCGGCCGATCTCGATGCCTTCGTGCCGGGGAGGCTGCTCGACGACAACATCAATGTGCTGCTGCGCTTTAGGCCGGTCGGCGGGTCGCACCCCGCCAAGGGCATGATCTGGGCAAGCCAAGTGGCGCCCGGCCACGAGAACGGGCTGAAATTGCGCATCTACGGCTCGAAGGGCGGGCTCGAATGGGTGCAGGCCGACCCGAACTATCTCTGGTACACGCCGTTCGGCCAGCCGAAGCAGTTGATCACCCGAAACGGCGCCGGCGCGCTCCCCGTCGCCGGGCGCGTCAGCCGCGTTCCGCCAGGGCATCCGGAAGGCTATCTCGAAGGCTTTGCCAATATCTACCAGGAAGCCGCGCGGGCTATTCGTGCGGCGCGCCAGAAGGGCGGCAAGCCGGCCAAGGATGTCGTCTTCCCGACCGTGGAGGACGGCGTCGAGGGCATGGCCTTCATTGAGGCCTGCGTGAAGTCGTCGAAGAAGAATGGGGCGTGGACGAAACTTTAATCGCTGCGTCCGGTTAACGGGAAGCCCCCCTCACCCGGATTGCCAGCCGAATTGCAAGGGCAATTCGGGGCAATCCGACCTCTCCCCGAGGGGAGAGGAGATCGCCAGCGTTGGCGTCTGCTTCTTCTCCCCAGCGGGGAGAAGGTGGCCGCGAAGCGGCCGGATGAGGGGGCTTGTGGCGAAGTCGCCAGAGGAGCAAGCCCGGCCGTCAAAGGGAGGGGGCGTCGATGAAAATCGGCATGTGCATGTTGTTGTGGACGACCAGTGTCTCGAAAAAACACGAGCCGCTACTCAGGGACATCAAGGCGACCGGCTTCGACGGCGTCGAAATACCGGTCTTCTCCGGCACGCCGGACGACTACAGGAAACTCGGCGAGCTGCTCGACCGTATCGGGCTGCAACGCACCGCCGTCTCGGCGATGGGCGATCCGGCGATGAACCTGATCTCGCCGGATGCCTCGACGCGCAAGGCCGGCATCGACTACATGAAGTCGGCGATCGACTGCGCTCAGGCGCTTGGCGCGAACACGTTGAGCGGCCCGCTGCATTCGACACTCGGGGCCTTCTCCGGCAGCGGGCCGACGGCGGCCGAGAAAAAACGTTCGATCGCTTCGCAGCGCGCCATCGGTGACCATGCCGGCAACAAGGGTGTCACCATCGGGCTGGAGGCGCTCAACCGCTTCGAATGCTATCTGCTCAACACGATGGACGATTTGTCGGAGCATATCGACGCGATCGACCGGCCGCACATCAAGGCGATGTACGACACCTTCCATGCCAACATCGAAGAGGCCGACCCGATCGGCGCCTATTCGCGCAACCGCAAGAACGTCGTCCATATCCATATTTCGGAGAATGATCGCGGCGTGCCGGGCCGCGGCCACATCCCCTGGAAGGAGACTTTCTCAGCCATTCGCAACAGCGGCTATGACGATTGGCTGACAATCGAGGCGTTCGGCCGCTCGCTGAAGGATTTGGCCGCGGCCACCAAGGTGTGGCGCGACTTTTCCGAAAGCCCGGAAGCCGTCTACCGCGACGGCTACAAGCATATCAGGAATGGATGGAGGAAGGCGCCCTAACCGCACGCCTGCGCAACGCCCCCGTTAATCCTGGCCGGCCTGGATCCGGTTGTAGTCGTGGATCGTCCTGCTCAAGCGGCGGCGCAGGAAATTGGAAATGTTGTCGAAGATGAAAACGACGAGCAGGACCAAGAGCACCATGTAGAAGACATTGGCCCAGTTGGAATTGGTGCGCATCGCCTCCCAGAGCTTCAGGCCGATGCCACCGGCACCGACGGCGCCGATGATCGTCGCGCCCCTGGTGTTGGATTCCCACTGATAGAGTGTCTGGCTGATGAAGACCGGGATCACTTCCGGCAGCACGCCATAGCGCTGCACCAGCAAGCCGTTGGCGCCGGTCGACTGGATGCCCTCGCGTGGCTTGTCGTCGATGTTCTCGAGGCCTTCCGAATAGACTTTGCCGAGCGTGCCGATCTCGGTGAAGAAAATCGCGGCGCTGCCGGCAAGCGGACCCGGGCCGAAGGCGCGGGTGAAGAACAGCGCCCAGATCAGCATGTCGACCGAACGCATGAAATCGAAGAACCGCTTGAGCACCTGGCTAAGCAGGCCGCTCGGGGTGATGTTGCGTGCGGCGAAGAAGGCAAGCGGGAAGGCAACGATGCCGCCGAGCAAGGTGCCGAGAAACGCCATGACGATGGTCTGGAACAGCTTCGTCCAGACATCGCCATGCTGCCACTGGGCGTTGTTCCAGATGTTGTCGCCGGCCAGTGCCAGATTGGATGTGCCCGGCTTGAGCTGGGGTCCGGACATCAGCAACGAGACCACGTCGCCGGGTGACTTGCCGAAGAAGGGCGAGCGTGTGTCGAAGACGAAATTCGCCCAGCCAAGGAAGCGCTTGCGGACCTTGACGCGATCGACGGTCATACGGACCTCGCCGGCAAAGCCCATCCTGGCGACGATTTCGTCGTCATGCACGGTGATCCACTCCGGCACCGGGCCGGATATTACCGGTTTGCCGCTGGCCAACGACACCGGCACCGTCCGGCCAAAGGCGACAAGCGTCGCCTCGGCCTTGTCGAAGGTGACGGATTTGGCTCGGCCGTCGATCAGGATGGTGTAGGAGCCGTTGGCATTGGTGATGACCCAATCGGGATGCGGGTCTTCGCCAAGCGCCGAAAAACGCGGGTATCTGGGTGTGATCTGAGGCTGGTCGAGACGGAATTCCGGCTGCAGATCGTAGCTGATCCATTGCGTCAGGAAGAGCGGCAGGCGCTCCCAGTGCGATTCCCTCAGCACTTGCGGCAGGCTGAAGAACCACAAGGCGTAGAGGAGGTAGAGCAGGATGCCGGTGAACAGGACCAGCGGGCCGAAGCGTTTGTACAGGGGCCGCCGGAACACTTGGGGAAAGCGCTCCTCGATCGACTGCATCTCATCGGCGGTCATTGCGGCCATGGGCAGTCTTCTTGTTGATTTGCCATGATCTTTTCCAAAAACCGGAATCCACTTTTTGGGATCATGGTCAGGCGCCCATCATGAATGCCTGCTCACCGACGAGCTTGCGGCGTAGCCAGGCGGAAAACTGGTCGACGAGGAAGATCGTCGTGAACAGCAGCAGCACCAATGCCAGCGTCTTGGCGCCGAAACCGCGCGAGATGGAGAGCTTCAGTTCCTCGCCGATGCCGCCACCACCGACCGCGCCGATAATGGTCGAGATACGCACATTGATCTCGATCCTGAGCAGCGTGTAGGACATGAAATTGGGCAGCACTTGCGGCAGGCCGGCAAAGCGCACGCGCTCGAACCAGTTGGCGCCGACCGCGCGCAGGCCTTCTTCGGCGCGCATGTCGATGTTTTCATTGATCTCGTAGAAGAGCTTGCCGAGGGCGCCGATCGAATGCAGGCCGATGGCGATGATGGCCGCGACCGGGCCGGTCGAGAGGATGGCTGCGAACAGGCCGGCAATGACGATCTCCGGGAAGGCGCGAAGCAGTTCCATGAAGCGCTTGACGACGAGCCTGAGCACCGGACTGGGCGTCAAGTTGCGCGCGGCGATGAAGGAAAAGGGCACCGCAAAGACAAAGCCGATGAAAGTGGAAACCAGCGCCACGTTAAGCGTGGTGAGCATCAGCTCGAAATATTCGGGTAGATAAAAGCCGCCCCAGAGATAGACGCGACCAAGCGGGAAATTGAACTCCTGGCTGCCCTTGTCGTGCGGCGATGCGATGTCGAACAGCGCCCGCCAGACGTCGTTCCAGTCCTTGGGAACAAGCCAACTAAGGAAATCCAGTATGTGCGGTAGCCGATCGAAGAAATGCCCCGCATTGGCCTCGTCGGCGAACCACATGGCTGTGCACATGGCGACAAGCAGTAAGCCGATGCCGAGCGCCGTGTAGAACCGGCGCAAGGACGTCTGGCGTCGCCAGGCGTCTGCTGCCTGCCGGACCGCGTCTGAACGAATTGTAGCGGCGAAGGTCATACGGGGTCACGAGCGGACACGCAAAAAGGGCGGCGACCGCATCGGCCCGAAAGTCGAAGTTCGACTTTCGGAAAGCACGATGCGGCATCTAAGTGTTAGAGCGTACTTTGTGCGTCCAAGTGGACGCACGTCGCTCTAATGGACGCCGCCCTTTCCGCAATTGTCGTCAGCCGCCGATCGCGGCTTTGCGGGCTTCGACGATGACGCTGTAGAAGTCCGGCTTCACCGGAACGTAGCCGGTGAAATCGCCGCCTTCGATGGCCTCGAAGCAGGGCTTGTCCTTGGCCGGCAGGCTGGTGAAGAAGTTGGCGAGCTTGGCGGTCATATCGCCGCCGAGCGCGGTGCGCACGACCAGCGGGCCGTTCGGGATCAGGCCAGAACGCCAGACTTCGACGAAGTCGTTGGGGTCGACGGCGCCCTTGGCGACTTCCTTGTGGAAGGTGCCGGACGTGTAACCGTTCTTGAAGTCGCCGATGCCGGAAGAATCGTCAACCGCCACGTCGACCTTGCCGTCGCGGACGGCGAGAACGTTGTTCTCGTGACCGCCATTGAACTGCGTCGAGGCGAAGAAGGTTTCGTTCGAAGCGCCGGTGTCCTTCGGGATCTGGGTCAGCGGGATCAGATAGCCGGAGGTCGAATCCGGGTCGGCATAGCCGAGCTTCTTGCCCTTTGCCGACTTGATGTCGGTGATGCCGGACGACTTCAGCGCCAGGCCAATCGAATAATAACCGGTCGCGCCGTCGGTCTGCTGGGTGGTGAGGATCGGGGTGACGGCGTTCGGATCCTTGAGATAGACGCTGGCATAGCCTGACGCGCCAAGCTCGGCGAAATCGAGCGTGCCGCCGAGCAGGCCCTGGATGACGCCATCATAGTCGGCAGCCGGGAACAGCGAGACCTTTTCGAAACCGAATTCGGTCTTCAGATGATCGGCGAGGCACTGAAAGTTGCGCAGCCGGTCCGCTTCGTTCTCGCCGCCGAGAATGCCGACGCGGAATTCCTTGATATCCTGGGCGTGAGCAGCACTTGCTGCGATGGCGAGCAATGAAACCGCACCGAAAACCATCTTCCTGAACATTATCTCTCTCCTGTTGGTCCCGGCCTCGCGCCGGTAGCGTTCGAATTTTTGACGGGTGCCTTTGACGCGGGCGAGCGATCAGGCCGTTCTCAGCAACCAGGAAACGCTGGCTCGAGCGGTCCGGCGGATGCAGCGATCTTCTGTTTGACGGCGACACTGGTCGAGGTGATGGCCTCGGAGATTTCGGCGCCATTGCTGTCGGCGCCGTAGACCATGCGCACGGCCTCGCGGTTGAGGTCTTCGGGCGGGCCGTCGAAGACCACCTTGCCGGCGGCCATGCCGACGATGCGGTTGCAATAGTTGCGGGCCGTATCAAGCGTATGGAGATTTGTGATGACGGTGATGCCTTCGCGCAAATTGATGTCCTGCAGCGAATCCATCACCACCTTGGCGTTGAGCGGGTCGAGCGAGGCGATCGGCTCGTCGGCGAGCAACACCTTCGGCTGTTGCATCATGGCACGCGCAATCGCAACGCGCTGCTGCTGGCCGCCGGAAAGGGTGCCAGCAGGCTGCAGCGCGGTGCGGGCGATGTCGAGGCGCTCGAGAGCTGCAACCGCCTCGGCGCATTCGCCGCGGGAAAACATGCCGAACAGGTTGGACAGGGTCGAACGGTGGTTGAGCCGGCCGAGCAGCACATTGGTCAGCACGTCGAGGCGCGGCACCAGGTTGAATTGCTGGAAGATCATGGCGCAGTCGCGCTGCCAGCGCCGGAGCGGCGAGCCGCGCAACCCGGAGACCTCGACGCCGTCGAACAGGATGGATCCCTGGCTCGGATCGATGAGGCGGTTGATCATGCGCAGAAGCGTCGATTTGCCGGCGCCGGAGCGGCCGATGATGCCGACCATCTGGCCTTGCGGAATGGAGATGTGAACATTGCTGACGGCGGTGTTCTTGCCGAACCGTCGGGTGACGCCGCGGATTTCGAGCGTAGCTGACATGGTGCAGGCTCCAGTCCAGTCGCAATTGAAGGTCTGTTAACTCTCGCTAGCGCAGCCGCATGAACCTGCGGTGTCGGATTGATGTCAGTTTTGTTACCGCCCACAGCCTCGCAGCGCGATCAACCCAGCACAACAAGCTCCTCGAAATGCTTCATGTCGCTGAAGCTGCAGAAAGCCGGTGGTCGCAGCTCGATCACCGGTGCCTGATGCGCAAGGAGCGACAGGCAGTCATCGAACAGATCCTGCCATGCGGATGCCCGGTCGTCGTCCAGGCGCCGAATCGGGTAGGCGAAGGTGATGTGGAACACATAGTTGTCGTGGTCGGGATGCCGGTATCCGAACGGCACCGACAGGGCATCGCGCCAGGAACGCATAACGCGCCGGTCCTCGGTGGAAGCGCCGGCGACGGTCAGGCCAGTCGGTACGATTTCAACGACCCTGACGTTGAAAGCACCGCAGCCTTTGAAGCCGTTCAGGCGTTCCAGATAGAGGCGGGTCATGGCGTCGATGCTGGTGTCGAGGGGCACGTCCTGCGGCCAGTAGGGAAGGCGGCGGCGATGTTCGATGATGCCCTGGAAGAGCGTCATGTGCAGGCTGGAGACCGGCGTGAAGGCCAGCCGGTCGGCATCGGGCATCGCGCGCATCCGCTCACGCACCTCGATGACCCCCGCTTCTGAAGCCGAGCCATTGACGAGATGGCAGACGACCGTGTTGCCGGGCTCGTTGAGAAAATTACCAGAGGTGTCGTAGCGCCTGCCGAGATGCAGCGGAGGGGTCGGGTTGGTGCCGGCAAAGAATCCGGCGAGCGAAGGTTTGACTGAAACAGGCATTGCGATCTCCAGAGGAAAGGCCGCGTCCTGCCCCGACGATGTGTCAGGGACATGAAAACCGTGCCAAGAAGTAGAATATCAAAGGCAGGATTCGCCAAGCGATTCTGCCGGGGTTGCACATCATCAAGATTGAAATAAAGATTCAAATCCGTATCAAAGAGAGGCTTCCTAATTGCTACGTTGGCGCCAGTGGTTGCGGCTGTATGCTGCAGGGGTAGTCGCTGCGATAAGTTTCACAGTGGCCCTGGTTTTGATGTCCGTATATCGGGTTGGTAGCTTGAACCATCCAATATCGGGATACTTGTACAATTATGGAAATGGGCGCGACGCGGCCATTATTCTAATGATTCTCATTTTTTTAATCGCGTTAGTTACGATAAATTTCGCAAATAAGATTGAAGAAAAACAAAAATCACTTGTAGATATTGGTTATGACAAAAAATTTATAGAACTTATCAGGTTAAATCAGACTGGTGTTGCTATTCTAATCACGTTAGGATTTCTTTCTATTATTTTGGACATTTGCCTGAGCGGCTGACTTATTCGGGGCGTCAACCCCCATGCTTCTCCAAAAACTGATTGGCCGACAGTTCCCGAAAATCGTCGAGCGTGGCGCGCAGCCGGGCGTGATCCCAGTCCCACCAGGCGAGCGCCTGGTAGCGTTCCGCAGTGCGGCGGTCGAAGCGTTCGCGGATCGGCTTGGCCGGTACGCCGCCGACAATGGTGTAGGGGGCCACATCCTTCGAGACGACCGCCCCGGCACCGACCGCCGCGCCATCGCCGACGGTGACGCCGGGCAGGATGGTCGAGCCGTGACCGAGCCAGGTGTCGTGGCCGATGGTGACGCGTTTGGCGCGGCGCTGAGCGAAGAATTCGCTCTCGTGCTCGGCGTCGTCCCAATAGTCGGAGGCGCGATAGGTGAAATGGTGTAGCGTCGGCCGCCAGGTCGGATGATTGGTGGCATTGATGCGCACGCTAGCGGCGATGTTGGCGAATTTGCCAATCGTCGCGCACCAGACGGCGCAGTCCTGCATCATGTAGGAATAGTCGCCGAGAATGCTCTCGGAGACCCGGCTGCGTTCGGCGATCTCGGTCCAGCGGCCAAGCGTCGAGCTCTCGATCTCCGCCGTCTCGTGGACCAGCGGCGCCTCCGACAATTTCCTCGTCATGCCGCGATTTTCCCCGCGGCGAAGGCGGTCACGTCGATGATGCGATCGGCCACAGCCTCGCGCACGTCGTGATCGTGGAAGATGCCGAGCAAAGCGACGCCCGCCGCCTTCTTCGCGGCGATCAGGGAAATCACCACGTCGCGGTTCCTGGCATCGAGCGAGGCGGTCGGCTCGTCGAGCAGCAGGATCGGGTGCTCGGTGATGAAGCCGCGCGCGATGTTGACGCGCTGCTGTTCGCCCCCGGAGAACGTCGCCGGCGGCAGCGCCCAGAGCTTCTCCGGCAGGTTCAACTGCGCCAGCAAGGCGCGCGCCTTACCGCGCGCTACTTCGCGCTCTTCGCCGCGCTCGACCAGCGGTTCGGCCACGACATCGAGCGCCGAGACGCGCGGTACAGTGCGCAGGAACTGGCTGACATAACCGATCGTGAGCCGGCGCACAGCTAGCACGGTGCGCGGGCTGGCCGAAGCCAGGTCAATCAGCCCGTCCTCGTGCTGGACGATGATCTGGCCTGCGTCGACGGCATAATTGCCGTAGAGCATTTTCAGGATCGAGCTCTTGCCGGCGCCGGACGGGCCGCCGAGCACGGAGCATTCGCCGGCCCTGATCGCGAACGAGACACCGGCGACCACCGGCAGTTTGATGCCGTCGCGCAGATGCATGGTGAAGCTCTTGGCGACATCGGAGACAACGAGCGGGGTCGGCATCAGAAGGTTCTCCAATCGTCGTTCGTTTGCGGGCCAGCACCCCCCTCTGCCTTGCCAGGCATCTCCCCCTCAAGGGGGGAGATCGGCAGCCTTTTCGTTGCGCCTGTTCTGCAACGTTGAAGAGTGGCGAAACCGAGAGCGACAGCCAATCTCCCCCCTTGAGGGGGAGATGGCCGGCAGGCCAGAGGGGGGTACGGCGGAGCAATCATCTTCAGACCTGTAGAATCGAGGAAACAAGCAATTGCGTGTAGGGCGCGCGCGGATCGTCGAGGACGCGGTCGGTGAGGCCACTTTCGACGACGCGGCCGTCCTTCATCACCATCATGCGCTGCGACAACAGCCGCGCCACCGCGAGGTCGTGGGTGACGACGATGGCTGCCAGGCCAAGGTCGGTGACCAGCCCGCGCAACAGATCGAGCAGGCGCGCCTGCACCGAGACGTCGAGGCCGCCGGTCGGCTCGTCCATGAACACCAGCCGTGGGCCGGTAACGAGGTTGCGGGCGATCTGCAGGCGCTGGCGCATGCCGCCGGAAAAGGCGCGCGGCTCGTCGTCGATGCGGTCTTCGTCGATCTCGACACGCGACAACCAGTCGACCGCCGTCGCACGGATTCTGCCATAGTGACGGTCGCCGACCGCCATCAGCCGCTCGCCGACATTGGCGCCGGCCGACACCGTCATGCGCAGCCCGTCGGCGGGGTTCTGATGGACAAAGCCCCAATCGGTGCGCATCAGGAAGCGGCGTTCGGCCTCGCTCATGCGATAGAGTTCGCGGAACTGGCCGTCGCGCATCCGATAGCTGGCGGCGCCTGAAGAGGGCAGCAGCCGCGTCGACAGGCAGTTGAGCAGCGTCGTCTTGCCGGAACCGGATTCGCCGACCACCGCCAGCACCTCGCCCGGCCACAAATCGAAGGTGACGTTTTCACAGCCGACGCGCGAGCCGTAGAATTTGGACAGCGCCGAGACGCGCAGCAGCGGTTCGTCGGTCATTGCGCCGGCTCCGTTTTTTCCAGGGCAAGAGGGGTTTCAGGCGCAAGGTGGCCGCGATGGCCTTGTTCGCGCCGCTTCTCGCAATGATCGGTATCGGAGCAGACGAACATGTGGCCGCCATGGTCGTCGAGGATGACCTCGTCGAGATAAACGTTCTCGGCCCCGCACAGTGCGCAGGGCTGGTCGAAGGTCTGTACCTCGAACGGATGATCCTCGAAGTCGAGACTGACCACATCGGTGAAGGGCGGCAGTGCATAGATGCGCTTTTCGCGGCCGGCGCCGAACAATTGCAAAGCCGGCGAACGGTGCATCTTCGGATTGTCGAACTTCGGTGTCGGCGAGGGATCCATCACATAGCGGCCCTCGACCTTGACCGGATAGGCATAGGTCGTGGCGATGCGGCCGTGCCTGGCGATATCCTCGTAGAGTTTTACATGCATCAGACCATACTCCTCCAGCGCATGCATTTTGCGCGTCTCCGTCTCGCGTGGCTCGAGGAAGCGCAGCGGTTCGGGGATCGGCACCTGGTAGACCAGCACCTGACCGGCCGCCAAAGGGTGTTCGGGGATACGGTGGCGGGTCTGGATGACGGTCGCCTTGGCCGTCTCGGTGGTGACGGCGACATTGGCGACCTTCTTGAAGAAGGCGCGGATCGAAACCGCATTGGTGGTGTCGTCGGCGCCCTGGTCGATGACCTTGAGCACATCATCCGGGCCGATGATCGAAGCGGTGACCTGGACGCCGCCGGTGCCCCAGCCATAGGGCATCGGCATTTCGCGCGAGGCGAACGGCACCTGATAGCCAGGAATGGCGATGCCCTTGAGGATGGCGCGGCGGATCATCCGCTTGGTCTGCTCGTCGAGATAGGCGAAGTTGTAGGTGGCTATATCCGCTGGTTGTGCACTCATTCCGCTGCCTCCCTCTTCTCTTCGCCCTTGCCGGCGTTTTCGCGGGCATCATGCTCGGCGCGCATGCGGCGCACGAGGTCGAGCTCGGCCTGGAAGTCGACATAGTGCGGCAGCTTCAGATGCTCGACGAAGCCGGTCGCCTGGACATTGTCGGAATGCGAGATGACGAACTCCTCGTCCTGCGCGGCGGAGACGACGTCCTCGCCGAGTTCCGAGGCGCGTAGAGCGCGGTCACATAGCGCCATGGCCATCGCCTTGCGCTCGCTCTGGCCGAAGACGAGGCCGTAGCCGCGGGTGAATTGCGGCGGCGCCTTGGCCGAGCCCTTGAACTGGTTGACCATCTGGCATTCGGTGACGCGGATGCTGCCGAGCGGCACGGCAAAGGGCAGTTCCGGCACGTCCAGTTCCAGTTCGACCTCGCCGATGCGAACCTCGCCGACGAAGGGATGGTTGCGCGCGTAGCCGCGCTGGGTGGAATAGCCGAGCGCCAGCAGAAACCCCTCGTCGCCGCGCGACAACGCCTGCAGGCGGATGTCACGCGCCATCGGGAATTCGAGCGGCTCGCGGGTGATGTCGCCGGGGACATGATCCCCAGGCATGTCGCCGTCGGGCTCGATCAGGCCTTCGCGGGCGAGGATGGCCGAGACGCGCGGCATCGCCTCCGCTTCGCCTGCACGCTGTTCCGGTTCGGCGACATCGCCGCCGGCGGCAAGCTCGGGATCGAGCAGCCGGTGGGTGTAGTCGAAGGTCGGGCCGAGCAGCTGGCCGCCGGGCAGGTCCTTGTAGGTCGCCGACACGCGCCGCTCGACCAGCATCGTGCCGGTGTCGATCGCCCTGGTGTAGCCGAAACGCGGCAGCGTGGTGCGATAGGCGCGAACCAGGAAGATCGCCTCGATCATGTCGCCGCGCGCCTGGACGATGGCGAGTGCCGCCAGTTCGCGATCATAAAGCGAACCTTCGCTTATCACTCGGTCGACGCCGAGCGCCAGCTGCTCGACGATCTGGTCGAGCCGAAGTGCGGGCACCGAACGATCGCCGCGCCGGCGGTCGGCGAGCAGTTTGTGAGCATTGCGAATGGCCGCTTCGCCACCCTTTACCGCGACGTACATGCTACGCCTCCATGATCTTGATGCGCGTCGTACGCGGCAGGCAGGCAATTGCGTCGGTGGTGGCGAGGATGACGTCGACGCCACGCGGAAAGCGCTGGTTGTTCTGCTTCCATTGCTCGACGAAATGACGCGGCATTTGCGCCGGCGCGATCGTCGCCGTCGTCTCGATGCCGGGGCCTTCGAGCAGCAGCGGAGCGCCGGAGACGAGATCGCCGACCTCGAGGATCAGCGTCGTGGAGCGATCGGGATAATCCTGGGTGCCTTGCGAAAAGCCGTCGAGCGCCATCATCTCGGCCGGCGTGGCGATCAGCGCGAAATGCGCGTCGGCCGGGGTGTTGGCCAGCGGCGCGCCGGTATGGAAGCCAAGCCAGGATTTCATCGCCGCCGACCCCTGCAAAACCAGGTCGAGCCAGAGCGGCGTGTCGTTGTCGCACAGCGCCAGCGCAATGGCGCCGGCGGTGACCGATAGCGGCGCCGGCGGCTGGGCGAGGGCCGGCAGCGGCTGCACGCTGCCCGGGCGCACCATCGCGTCCATGACGACACGGAATACGGTCTGGGCGTTGAACACCGGGTCGGCAAAGCCGCCTTCGATCGATTGCACAGCAGCGTCCATCAGTCTTCTCCGCGCACCATGGTGAAGAAATCGACCTTGGTCGCCGCCGTCTCGGCGCGGCGCTGGTCACGCGCCTTGGCCAGTGCCGCTTGCAAGGGCGCGACGATCCTGGTCTCGACCTCGTTGCGGTAGGCAGGATCCTGCCAGAGCGCGTCGGCGATTGCCGCCAGCCTTGCCTTCTGCTTGTCGCGGCCGAGCGCATAGCAGTGGCCGACATGGCCGGACGCAAGCCGCACCGTGGCGCGGGTGACCGTCGCCTCGCCAACATTGAAGGGCGCGCCGCCGCCGCCAATGCTGCCACGCACGGTAACCAAGCCGGTTTCGGGGCCACGCAGAAGTTCCGCCTCAGAAGGCAGGCCCGCTTCGTCCCAGAGGCGGACGATATCGTCGCCGGCCGATTGGGCCAGCGTCGCCATCAAGGCCTTGCGCTCGGCCTGCTCTCGCACTTCCCGTCCTCGCATGGCCGGTGCTCCTCGTCTGCGTTCATTTGTCTATTGATATAGACAATTATACAAATTATATCTATTTTCTAATGCGTGTCCATGACGAGTGCATGACACGAGGAAAATGTCTGGGGCAAAAAGATCGGGGGCGGAAATGATCGGGCAGCCCAGCAGCATCGAGCGGCGCAGCGGTGTCGCGCTGTGGCGGCAGATCGCCGACCAGATCCTGCATTCGATCGCCGTCGGCGATTTTCCCGAGAATGCCGCGCTGCCGCCCGAGATCGCGTTGGCCGAACGCTATGGCGTCAACCGCCATACGGTGCGCAGCGCCATCGCAGCGCTGGTGCAGGAGGGTGTGCTCAGGGCGGAGCAGGGGCGCGGCACCTTCGTGCTTTCGCGCAGGCGGCTGTCCTATCCGATCGGCGCGCGCACCCGCTTTTCGGAGGGATTGCAAGGACAGGCGTCCGAGCGGCATATCACCTTGCTCGCGTCATCGGTCGAGCCGGCCAACCGTCGTGTCGCAGAGGGCTTAGGCCTTGCGAAGGGGGCCGATGTGATACGCCTGGAAACGCGCGGCGAAGCCGATGGAATGCCGGTGTCCCGCGCTGCCGGCTGGTTCGATGCCAGGCGCTTTGCCGGCATCGATGCCGCCATGGCGGAAACCGGTTCGATCACGGCATCGCTGGCACGTTTCGGCATCGACGACTATCTCCGGCAATCGACAGTGCTGTCGGCGCGCCATGCGGATGCCGCCGACCTTGCCGACCTCGAGCTGCAGCCCGGCGCCATCGTGCTGGTGACGGTCGCCGTCAACGTCACGCCCGACGGTCAGCCGATACAGTTTTCGGAGTCGCGCTTCCCGGCCGAGCGGATCGAGCTCAAACTGTCGGCGCTCTGAGATGCGCCAGCCCTGGCATCATCCGACCTGAATGACAGCCTTGATCAGGCCGGACTTCTCATGCGCCCAGCGGGCGAGGTCACGCGGCGTCTCGCCAAGCGTGGTGCGGTGGGTGACCAGCTTTGCCAGCGGCACCGCGCCGTTGCGGATCGAGGCGGCGACATGGTCGAAATCGGCACGCAGGGCGTTGCGGCTGCCGATCAGCATCATCTCGCGCTTGTGGAATTCGGGATCGGAAAAGGCGATGTCGTCCTTGACGACGCTGACCAGGACCAGCGCCCCGCCATGCGCGACATGGGCGAAGGCCGACTGCACCGACCGGGTGCTGCCGGTGGCGTCGAAGACCACATCGAAGCCGTCGCCGCCGGTTGCTTCCCGCACCAGGTCGGCAGCGGTGCCTCGCGAGCCGTCGAGGGTCGCGAAGCCGAGTTCGCTTTCGGCGAAACCCAGCCTCTCCGCACTCATGTCGAGCAGCGTCACGTCGAGCCCGGCGATGCGGGCGAACAGCGCCGTGCCGAGCCCGATCGGGCCGGCGCCGATGACCAGCGTGCGCGCACCTGGATCAACCAGCGAGCGCCGCACGGCATGGGCGCCGATCGCCAGGAATTCGACGGCGGCGGCATCGGCCAGCGACAGGCCGTTTGCCGGATAAAGATTTTGCGCCGGCACCAGGAGCTGCTCGCACATGGCGCCGTCGCGGTGGACGCCGAGCACCTCGATCCTGACGCAGCAATTGGGCTTGCCTTGCCGGCAGGCGATGCATTTGCCGCAGGCGAGATAGGGATTGACGATCACCGCTTCGCCGACGGCGAGATCGACGTCCTCGCCAACCTCGATCACGGTGCCGGAAACCTCGTGGCCCATGATGCGGGGATAGGCGAGGAACGGGTGCTTGCCTTCGAAGATGTGATAGTCGGTGCCGCAGATGCCGACATGGCTGACGGCGACCAGCGCCCAGCCGGCGGGCGACGCGCCAGGCGCCGGGCGATCTTCGAGGACAAGTTCGCCGGGCGAGCGGCAGACGACGGCTTTCATGCTTCAATCCAGTCGGTTCATGGCACCGCCGGCTCTGCTGTCGCGAGGCCGGCTGTTGGGAGGCGATCTATTTGCCGCGGCGGCGCAGCCCGTCGAAATAGACTATGACGATGATCAGCACGCCGGTGATGATGCGCTGCCAGAAGGCGTTGACGTTAAGCAGATTGGCGCCGTTGTTGATGGTGGCAAGGATGAAGGCGCCGAGCAGCGGCCCGTGCACGGAGCCGACAGCGCCGAACAACGAGGTGCCGCCGATCACCGAGGAGGCGATCGCCTGCAATTCCCAGCCCTCGGCCTGCGTCGGATTGCCGATGCCGATGCGCGAGGCAAGCAGCACGCCGACGAAGGCCGCGCACAGCCCGGACAGCGTGTAGGCCATGTAGATGGTGCGCTGGACGTTGACGCCCGACAGACGCGACGCCTCGGCGTTGGAGCCGACCGAGAACAGATAGCGGCCCCAGCGGCTGTGGTGCAGGAAGATGTAGGCCGGGATGCCGACCAGGATCACCATCCAGAACAGATTGGGGACGCCGACGAAGGAACTGCGCGAGAACGTCTGGAAGGCGTCGTTGTTGATCGAGATCGAGTTGCCGTTGGTCATCAACAGGCCGATGCCGCGCAGCGAGGTCAGCGTTGCCAGGGTGATGATGAAGGGCGGCAGGCCCATCTTGACGATGCCGAAGCCATGGAACATGCCGATGGCGACGCCGACCAGCAAGGTGATCAGGATGGCGAGGAAAACCGGTGTGCCGGCGTTGATCAGCATCGCGACGATGACGGTGGCGAAGCCGACCACGGCGCCGACGGAAAGGTCGATGCCGCCGGTGATGATGACGAAGGTCTGGCCGACCGCCAGGATGGCGATCATCGACCCTTGCCGCAACAGGTTGGAGATGTTGTTGGCGGAGGCGAAGCTCGGCGTCGCCACCGACAGGATGACCCACAAAAGAACCAGCAGCGCCAGCAGTGTCAGCCCGAACAGGGCGTTGTAATTGCGTTTCGGCCTTTCGACAGCGATCGCCTCGGTGCTCATATCCGTCCTCCCGGTTTTTCTTGTTTCTCGGCCAGCGCCTGGGTGAGGATCTCCTCGTGGTCAGCGGTACGAAACCCATGCGTGGCCACCAGCTTGCCGCGCCGGAACACGTGCAGCGTGTCGGCGAGCTCATAGACCTCCGGCAGGTAGGACGAGATCAGGATGATGCCGGCTCCCTTGGACAGCAGCGCGCCAAACAGGCGGTAGATCTCGGCCTTGGTGCCGACATCGACGCCGACAGTCGGCTCGTCGAAGATGAACAGCTTGGCGCCATGGGCGAGCCATTTGCCGATGACGATCTTCTGCTGGTTGCCGCCGGACAGGCTGGAGGCCAGCGCGCCGCGCGTCGGCGTCTTGATGCGCAGGTCGGCGATCTGGCGATCGGCTTGCGCCTTTTCCTGCGCGCGGGAGATCAGCAGATTATTCGAGATGCGCTTGTAAATCGGCAGATTGAGGTTGAGCCCGACCGGCAGGTTGAGGCAGAGGCCCTGGTCGCGGCGGCTTTCCGGGGCCAGCGCCATGCCGAGCCTGATCGCGTCATGTTCGGAATTGACCTTGACCTCCTTGCCCTCCCACAGGATCTGGCCGGCCGATTTGCGGTGCCGGCCATAGAGCGTGGTGACGAACTCGCTGCGGCCGGCGCCGATCAGGCCGTAGAGGCCGACGATCTCGCCGGCGCGGACGGACATCGAGACATTTTCGAAACCCTTGCCGGACAGGTTCCTGGTTTCTACAAGCATCGCGCCGGGGGTGAAATGCTCCTTGTGGTAGACCTGCTCGATCGAGCGGTTGATCATCATCTTGACCAGCTCGGCGTCATTGGTCTCGGCGATATTCCTGGTGCCGACCAGCGTGCCGTCGCGCAGCACCGAGACGCGGTCGGCGAGCTCGAACACTTCTTCCATGCGATGGCTGATGTAGATGATGGTGACGCCTTCGCCCTTCAGCCGGCGGATCAGCGTGAACAGCTGGTCGGCCTCCTTGCGGGTGAGGTAGGCGGTCGGTTCGTCGAAGATCAGGAATTTGGTGCCGCGCACGGTGGCGCGGGCGGCGGCGATCAGTTGCTGCTGGCCGATGGTCAGGTCACCCAGCATGACATGCGCCGGCAGGTCGAAGCCGAGATCGTCGATGATCTTCTGCGCCTGCCTGACCATCGCCCGCTGCTGCAGGATGCCGAAACGTGCATCCTCCTCGCCGAGGAACATGTTGGCGGCGACGGTGAGATGGCGGCACAGGACGACTTCCTGATGCACGGCATTGATGCCGAGCGCCATCGCCTCATGCGGCGTTGCCAATGCGGCAGGCTTGCCCTCCCAGATGACGTCGCCGGAGGTGCGCGGCATGACGCCGGTGAGAAGCTTGATCAGGGTGGATTTGCCGGCGCCGTTCTCGCCGACGATGGCGTGGATCTCGCCGGCCTTGAAGGCGAGGTCGACAGGCTTCAGCGCGTGGGTGCCGGGATAGCGCTTTTCCAGCCCTTGCAGTTCGAGAATGGTCCTGCCCGGTTCCAGCGTTGGGGCCGGATGGAGTTCCTGCGCCGTCGACATCATGACAATCCTCCCAGATTGGCCCCCAAAGATTGGCCTCGCGATTGGCACGAGTGGGATGTTTCCGGGGCGAAAAGGCCCCGGAAACAGTTCACTTGCGGCGATCCTCAGTCGAGCTTCGGATTGAGCAGCGCGTCGATCTTCGGATCCTTCATGTTGGCCTTGGTGACCAAATTGGCGCCGGTGTCGACATTGGCCTCGACCTTCTCGCCTTTCGAGGCGGCGAGCGCCGTCTTGATGCCGTCATAGCCCATCCGGTACGGATCCTGGACGACGAGAGCCGAAATGACGCCGTCGTTGAGGAATTTGATCAGCTTCTCGTCGCTGTCGAAGCCGACCAGCCCGACCTTGCCTGCGAGGCTGTTCTCGGCGATCGCCTGACCGACGCCCTGCGCCATGATCAGGTTGGAGGCGAAAATGCCCTTGAGGTTGGGGTTGGCGGTGATCAGGTCGGTGGCGATGTTGAGGCCGGTGGTGGCCTGGCCGTCGGCGTATTTGTCGGCGACCAGCTTGAGGCCCGGATATTTGGCGGCGAGCTGTTCCTTGAAGCCCTGGGCGCGCTGTTCGAGCGAGCCGGCGCCCGGAAGCGCGGTGATCAGGGCGACGTCGCCCTCAATCTTGCCGCCATTGGCTTCGCCGATGGCTGCGGCAAGGCCGTCAGCGGCGACGCGGCCGCCCTGGATGTTGTCGGTGGTCAGGAACGAGGTGAAGGCCTTGGAGTCGGCGCCGGAGTCGATACCGATGATCTTGACCTTGGTGGCGGCCTCGTCGATCGGCTTGCCGAGCGCCTTGGCTTCGGTCGGCGCGATGACGACGGCGGCCGGGTTGCCGGCGACGGCATTTTCGAGGATCGAAATCTGGCCGTTGACGTCGGTCTCGGCCTGGGCGCCGAGTTCCGGCACGTTGACGCCGAGATCCTTGCCGGCCTTACGGGCGCCGGCCAGAACGATCTGCCAGTAGAAGGACGTAGTATCCTTGACGATGATCGGAATGGTCGCGTCAGCCGCGGATGCCGGTGCCGAATGCATCACGCCGGCAAGCATCGAGGCGGCCGTGAGTGCCACGAAGGCGCGGCGATTGAGAATGCTGGTCACGAATTTCATTAGGAGTCCTCCCTAAGTCGCCCGGTGAATGTTACGGAAGCTCCATTCGGATGGCGCGGCCCAAACGGAACTTTATCAATAAAAAACATTTACCGCATTTTGATAGTGCATCATCTCGGTCGGCGCAAGCGATGTTTGATGGCCGCTTCGAATGGCTCGGCGGGAAAGCTTGCTCTGTCGGAACTCCGCTGCCAATCTCCTCCAATATGCTGCATGGAATATTAATTCCATCACTCAGTCAATATGGAATGTTCATTCTTTTTTGGGGTGTACGAACTGTGACACCTGGCGATCACGTCAGGTGTCTGCGACTGGCTTAGAGCGTCGCTCCGAGGTGCCACGGCACGAACTCGTTGTCGCCGTAGCCGAACTCCTCGCTCTTGGTCTTGCGGCCCGAAGCCGTCTCGACGATCAGCTCGAAGATCTCGCGGCCCATGCCGGCGATGGTCTTTTCGCCCGAGGCGATGACTCCGCAATTCACGTCCATGTCCTCTTCCATGGTGTGGTACATGGTCGAGTTGCTGGCGACCTTGATCGACGGCGTCGGCCGGCAGCCGAAGCAGGAGCCGCGGCCGGTGGTGAAGACGATGACATTGGCGCCGCCCGCCACCTGGCCGGTGGCCGAGACCGGGTCGTAGCCGGGCGTGTCCATGAACACCAGCCCGTGCCCGGTGACCTTTTCGGCATAGCCGAAGACGCCGTTGAGCGGCGTCTGGCCGCCCTTGGCGACCGCGCCGAGCGACTTCTCCAGGATGGTGGTCAGGCCGCCGCGCTTGTTGCCCGGTGAGGGATTGTTGTCGATGGATGCGCCATGCTTGGCGACGTGGTCTTCCCACCATTTCACGTAGCCGTCGAGCTTGGCGGCGATCTCGGGTGTTGCGGCGCGATAGGCAAGCAGGTGCTCGGCGCCGTAGATCTCCGTCGTCTCGGAAAGGATGCCGATGCCGCCGACGCCGGCCAGGATGTCGACCGCGGCACCCAGCGCCGGATTGGCGGTGATGCCGGACATACCGTCGGAGCCGCCGCATTGCAGGCCGACGACGATCTCGCTGACCGGGATCGGCTCACGCTGAAGCTTGCCGACCTCTTCGGCAATCTCGGCCAGCACGACCAACGCCTTCTCGACCGATTTGCGCGAGCCGCCGGCTTCCTGGATGTTGAAATGGCGTTTTCCCGCGGCAACGCCCTTCTGGCCATAGAGGGTGAGCTGGTTGACCTCGCAGCCGAGCCCGACCATCAGCACACCGCCAAAATTCGGATGACGGGCGTAGCCGGCCAGCGTGCGGTGCAGCACCATCATGCCGTCGCCGGTGGCGCTCATGCCGCAGCCCTGGCCGTGGACGATCGGGACGAAGCCGTCGATGCCGGGATATTGCGGCAGAAGCGTGCGGTTCGCCGCGTCAGCGATGGCGTGGCAGACGGTGGCCGAGCAATTGACGCTGGCGAGAATGCCGACGAAGTTGCGCGTGCCGGCGCGGCCGTCGGCGCGGCGGTAGCCCATGAAGGTGCGGGCGCGGTCGGCCTCGGTCGCATGCACCGCTTCGCTCGGCGGCACCACGGGCAAACGGCCGCTTTCGAAAACCAGATTGTGCGAATGGACATGCTCGCCGGGCGCGATGTCCTGCGTGGCGCGGCCGATCGCCTGGGCGTATTTGACCACGGCCTCGCCGGCCGCAATCGGCTTGATTGCCACTTTGTGGCCCGGCTCGATCACTGCGGCGGCGACGGCGCCGCCCGGCAGCACGGTGCCGATCTCGATGCGGCCATTGGCGACCGCGACATTGTCGGCGGGAGACAGAAGAATGCTGTTTGCGGCGTTCACGGGAGCTTCCTGGGTGTGTTCCTGGGTGCGCGAGCGGATTGACACGCGGCTCTTAACATATAATGTCTTTTATCGTGAAAAAACATTTTTGCGTCAATTGTTTTTTCGCCAGAGCGCGACGCGTCTTTTGGATGCGTGAAGTAGGCTCTACAGCCAAAACTAGCGTTGCGCATGATGTTTTCCGAAGCGGTACCGGTTTCATGCACGAGAAACGCTTCACGTCGGACGCAAACGGCGGCGCGCCACGGGGCAGGGGATGTCGAAGAGCAACAACGTTTACAAGGATGCCTATAATCGCGGTCTGAGGCTGCTCGACGAAACCAGGAGCCTGCCTTCGGAGCCGGAGCTGGGCACGCTGCTCGGCGTCAGCCGCACGACGGTCCGCACCATCCTTGCGCGCATGGAAGAAACCGGGCTGATCGACTGGAACAAGCGCAGCAAGACGGTTCTGCGCGAACCGCGGCCGGACGATTTCTTCCCTGAGGAAGAAACCGACACGCTGGCCGAGATCATCGAGCGCTCCTTCATGCGGCGGCTGCTTGCCAGCGGTGCCGAAGCCGGCATGCAGATCAACGAGCTCGAACTGGCGCGCGAGATCGGCGTCGGCACCACCAGCGTGCGCGAATTCCTGATCCGCTTCTCGCGCTTTGGGCTGATCGAGAAGCGCCGCAACAGCCACTGGGTGCTGAAAGGCTTTACCCGCGCCTTCGCGCTGGAGCTGACCGAAATCCGCGAGATGTTCGAACTGCGCTCGGCCGCAGCCTTTGCCGCTCTGCCCGAGGATAGCCCGGTGTGGGCCGACCTCGACCGCCTGGAAGACGAGCATCACCGGCTGGCACGGGAGATTGCCGTGCGTTTCAACGAATTCTCCGAGCTTGACGAGCGCTTTCACCGGCTGATCCACCGGGCGTCGCACAACCGCTTCATCGTCGATTTCTACGATGTCATCGCCATGATCTTCCACTACCACTACCAGTGGAACAAGGCGCAGGAGCGTGAGCGCAACGAAGTCGCGGTCCAGGAGCATCTCGCCTATATCGCTGCGCTCAAGTCGCGCGATCTCGCCAAGGTCGACGCCGCCTGCCGCAAGCACCTGAAATCGGCCCGCCACACGCTGCTAACGTCGATCCCGGAGGGCAGGCAGCCGCTGCGCGCGTGATTGTGTTGCGTTGCCGCAGCAACGTTTTGGCGATTTTCCGGCCGCCGGCTCCGTGCTAGAGAGCTGACGTTGCTGCGTGAAGAGGCTGGTTCTTGACCATACGCCGGAGACGATGGAGCATGCCGGTCGCATTCGCCGCGGCGTGGCTTTTCGTGCTCCAGTCGATGTTCGGCGCGTTTGCTTCCGGCGTCGAGCCGAACGCCTCGCAATTCGATGCTTTCGGCAACACGATCTGCACCCATGACGGCGCGGCGCAACTCCCCGCCGGCGATCCGCATCAGCAGCACATGCCGGCTTGCTGCATGCTTGGTTGCAACCTCGTCTCGGCGATCTACGCGCCGCCCGGTGCCGCCGGGAGCCTGGCTCGCAGCCTTTCCGTCGAAACCATCGCCTTTGTCCTGCCGGCCTTCCGGCATCGCGATTTCGCCCGCGCCCGCACTCCGTCCAATCCGCGCGCACCACCGGCGACGGCCTGATCCGTTCTGGTTGGCGCCGCGCAACGCTTTGCCGGCGCGTTTATCGACATCGTTCGCGACCGGCCATCGGCGCGATCCCCCATTAAAGTCCACGGAGCAATCATGTCTCACTCTTTTCGCGCTGCCGCATCCAGCCGCAGGCGCTTCGCACTGGGTGGTTTCGAGCAGCGTCTCGGCGTCGCCCTTTGCGTTATTGCCCTCCTGTTCGCCAGCGCCCAGACGGTGTTGGCACATGAGTTCAAGCTTGGCGATCTCGAGATCGGGCACCCCTGGTCGCGCGCCACACCAGCCGGTGCCAAGGTAGCCGGCGGCTACTTCACCATCACCAACACCGGCAGTGCGCCGGATCGCCTGCTGTCGATCACCTCCGACATCTCGGCCAAGGCCGAACTGCACGAGATGGGCGTCAGCAATGGCGTCATGACCATGCGGCCGGTCACCGGCGGCCTCGAAATCCCGGCCGGCGGCAAGGTCGCATTGGCGCCCAACGGCTATCATTTGATGTTCAGGGATTTGAAGCGGCAGCCCAAGGAGGGCGAAATGTTCTCCGCCACGCTGACCTTCGAAAAAGCCGGGCCCGTGCAGATTGAATTCGCCGTGCAAGGCATCGGCAGCGCGGCGCCCCAGGACGACGACTGACTTGGCCGCTTCGAGAGGTAGCATCATGAAGAAATCGCTTTTGCCCGGCTGCGTGCTTCTTGTCCTTGGGACCAGCGCGGCCTTTGCCCACATCACGCTCGAAACGCCGGAGGCGGCGGTGGGCTCGACCTACAAGGCGGTTCTTCGGGTGCCGCATGGCTGCGAGGGCAAGGCAACGACCGCCTTGCGCGTGCAGATCCCGGAAGGGGTGCTTTCGGTCAAACCGATGCCGAAGCCAGGCTGGACGCTGCAGGTCAAGAACGGCAAATACGAGAAGTCCTACCAGCTCTACGGCCAGGCAGTGACCAGCGGCGTTAAGGAGATCGACTGGAGCGCCGGCAGCCTGCCGGACGAGTTCTACGACGAATTCGTCTTTCGCGCGACGCTGGCGTCCGACCTGCCGGCAGGCCAGACGCTGCATTTCCCGGTGGTGCAGGAATGTGACGGCGTTGCCGATCGCTGGATCGAGATCCCGGCGGCCGGGCAGGCTGAGGACGCGCTGGAATTTCCGGCGCCCGGCCTCAAGCTGCTGCCGAAGAAGTGAGCTCCGGCGGCGCGCTTTGGCGGATGAGCGCGCCGCTGCTCTTGGCGGTGAGATGAGCGCGGCATCCTTCCTGCGGCAAGCTTGCATGGCCGGCAACTATTCTGGCCGGCTTGTGGCTGGCCTGCTTGCCGCCATCGTGCTGCTCGCCGTAATTGCCATGCCTGGTCCGGCCTTCGCCCATGCGGCGCTGATCAAGGCCGAGCCGGCTGATGGTGCGGTGCTGGCGCAGAGCCCGTCGCAGATGTCGCTGACCTTCAGCGAACCGGTTTCGCCGCTGGTGCTGACGCTGGTGCGGCCCGACGGCACGTCGATCCCGCTGACCTCCTTCCGGCTCAGCGGCCAGACCGTCGAGATCGACAATCCGCAGGCGCTGAAATCCGGCACGCATGTGCTGAGCTGGCGGGTGATTTCCGCCGACGGGCATCCGGTCGGCGGCTCGGTGCTGTTCTCGGTCGGTGCACCGAGTGCCGCGCCGGCCGCCTCCGAAGCCGTCGACCGGACGCTTCGAACCGCGATCTGGATCGGCAAGGTCTTTCTGTATATCGGCCTGTTTTTCGGCGTCGGCGGTGCCTTTGCGCTGGCCTGGCTGGCGCAAGGCGGGCGACCCGGCCAGCGCCTGATCGTCGCTGCGATCCTGTGCGGGCTGGCCGCCGCACCCCTGTCGCTCGGTTTCCAGGGGCTGGATGCACTCGGTGCGCCGCTTGCCCGGCTGGCGCAGCCGATCATCTGGCAGACCGGGCTCGGCACCAGCTTCGGCTGGACGGTGCTGATCGCGCTGATGGCGCTCGGCCTTGGCCTGTTATCGCTGGTGGTGCCGCACGCCGACGCAAAGCCGCTGGCCTTGGCCGGACTGGTTGGCGTCGGCGCAGCACTTGCCGCCAGCGGCCATGCCAGTGCCGCCGAGCCGCAATGGCTGACCCGGCCGATGGTGTTTCTGCATGCCACTGGTATCGCGATCTGGGCCGGGGCGCTGGCGCCGCTCGGTCTTGCCTTGAAACGGCAGCCGCACAAAGCCGGGCCGTTGCTGCGCCGGTTTTCGCGAGCGATCCTGTTCGTCGTGGCCGTGCTTGCGGCAGCCGGCATCGTGCTCGCCGTCATCCAGGTGCAAACGCCGTCGGCGCTTGTCCATACCGCTTACGGCCGGCTGCTGCTGCTCAAGCTGGTGCTGCTCGTCTTCCTGTTCACGCTCGCCGCCGTCAATCGCCTCAAGCTTACGGCCCCGGCTGAGGCGGGCGAAACGGAAGTCCAGCGGCGGCTGGCCCGCTCGATCGCCATCGAGGTGCTGATCGTGCTGGCGATCTTCGGCGTTGCCGCCGGATGGCGCTTCACGCCGCCGCCGCGCGCGCTGGCGATCGCCGCGGCACAGCCGGCATCGGTGCATATCCACACGCTGCAGGCGATGGCCGACCTCAGCATTGTGCCCGGCCATGCCGGGCCTGTTGCCGCTTCGATCTTCATCATGACCGGCGATTTCGGCCCGCTCGACGCAAAGCAGGTGACGCTGGTGCTATCAAAGCCCGATTCCGGCATCGAACCCATCAAGCGCCCGGCGACGAGGCTTGGCGACGGCACCTGGCGCGTCGACGATCTCGTCATTCCGGTCGCCGGCCGGTGGACGGCGCGGCTCGATATCCTGGTCTCGGATTTCGAGATGGTGAAGATAGAGGCGCCGATCGACATCAGGCCGTGACGAGAGCGCCGGTCCACGCAACACAATTCGGCGAGGCGGTTGACGCGGCATTGAAGGCCCGTCAATCATCGTCATCAATCGCGGCTCAAAGCAACAAGATCCGAAAGCAGGGAAGAAACAATGGAAAAAGCCGAAATCGGCCTGATCGGCCTTGGCACGATGGGCTCCAACCTGGCGCTCAATATCGCCGAGAAGGGGCACCGCATCGCCGTCTTCAATCGCACCGCGGCGCGCACCGATGCCTTTGTCGAAAATGCCGGCGCGCTCAGGGATAGGGTGGTGCCTTGCTATAGCCTCGAGGAACTGGCCGCCGCGATCCGGCCGCCGCGGCCGATCATCATCATGGTGCTGGCCGGCAAGCCGGTCGACGAGCAGATCGCGGCATTGCGCGGCGTGCTGTCGGCCAACGACATCGTCATCGACGCCGGCAATGCCAATTTCCGCGACACGATGCGGCGCTTCTCGGAGCTTACCGATTCGGGCCTGACCTTCATCGGCATGGGCGTGTCCGGCGGCGAGGAGGGCGCCCGCCACGGTCCCTCGATCATGGTCGGCGGCACCGAAGAGTCCTGGAAGCGCGTCGAAAAGGTGCTGACCGCGATCTCGGCCAAGTTCAAGGGCGAGCCTTGCGCGGCGTGGCTTGGCACCGACGGCGCCGGCCATTTCGTGAAGACCATCCACAACGGCATCGAATATGCCGACATGCAGATGATCGCCGAGATCTACGGCATCTTGCGCGACGGGCTAGGCACGGGGCCGAAAGAAATCGCCGAGGTGTTTTCGCAGTGGAACACGGGCCGGCTCAATTCGTACCTGATCGAGATCACCGCCAAGGTGCTGGCTGCCGACGATCCCAAGACCGGCAAACCGGTGGTCGACATCATCCTCGACCGCGCCGGCCAGAAAGGCACCGGCAAATGGTCGGTGATCGAGGCGCAGCAGCTCGGCATCCCGGCCACCGCGATCGAAGCGGCTGTGGCGGCACGCGTGCTATCGTCGATCAAGGACGAGCGGCTTGCCGCCGAAAAGGTTTATGGCGGCGGCGTGAGCAAGATTTCCGGAGATAGGGACGCCCTGCTCGGCGATCTCGAACTGGCGCTGTTTGCCGGCAAGATCGCCGCCTACGCGCAAGGCTTCGCGGTGATGAGCGGCGCATCGCAGGAATTCAAGTGGAACCTGCCGATGCCGGTCATCGCCAAGATCTGGCGGGCCGGCTGCATCATCCGCTCGCAATTGCTCGATACGATGGCGGAGGCCTTCGGCGCCGGCGGCGCAGCCACCAACCTGCTGATGGCGCCGGCTTTCGTCTCGTTGATGCAGGAGGCACATCCGTCGCTTCGCCGTGTCGTGGCA
The DNA here is from genome assembly GCF_040317925.1 of Mesorhizobium sp. M1348. NCBI lineage: Bacteria > Pseudomonadati > Pseudomonadota > Alphaproteobacteria > Hyphomicrobiales > Phyllobacteriaceae > Mesorhizobium > Mesorhizobium sp. M1348. Next base: position 601,133 of record NZ_JAMYLH010000001.1, read on the forward strand.
AGGGCGGCCGAAGCCGGCTCGCCGGTGCCGGCCCTGTCATCTGCGCTTGCCTATTTCGACAGTTACCGGCAGGGCCGCGGCACTTCGAACCTGATCCAGGCGCAGCGCGATTTCTTCGGCGCGCACGGCTTCGAGCGCATCGATGGGCAGGGCGCTTTCCATGGGCCCTGGGGGAATGGGGCGGCGGGGTAGCGCCTGAACTTGGACGCAGAGCCCAATTTTGCGGTTGCCAGAAAGCAGATATCTCCAGCGACCAACTGGGTGTCGGGTCGCGCCAGGAACCTGCTATGCCGGTAGAGACGATTGACGGTCTCATCGGCATCGGCGGAGCCGCGAATCTGTGGTAAGCCGCCGCTCAACCAACCAAAGGACGACACCTGTGAGCGAACCGACCGTGGCCCAGGCGACCGAAAGTATCTATGCCTCCCTCCGGGCGGACAATGCCGACATCGACGCACATATCGCGACGCTTAAAGCAGCGCTGACACGAGAAGGGATAAAACAGGCGGTGTTCGATCCGACCAAGTTGGCGCAGAACAACCGCTCGGGGCGCAAGTTGATGCAGGCCTATTTTCGGCAGCGCGGCGTGAGCGTGAGGTTTTCGGACTAGTAGAGCCGCGCTCGGGTGATCTCAAGCGCGCCGTTGGGAGTTCTCGGGCCGGTCCGGCGGTTCGCCATCTGGACATCGGGACTGCGCCTCATGTCGGCCATTGAGGTGACTGTTGCCACTGCCTGAGAGCAGACATTGTTGGCGACCATTTTGGAGGTCGCGGTTGCGCCATCTGCGGAAGTTCGAGGCATCGCCGATGAACGGCAGCCGTCGGCCCCGTTCCAGAAGTTGGGGTGCGAGCGCACCTCCAATATTCTTGCGAAGGATGATCCTGCTTTGAGGGCAACCAGCGCCCACAACACAAAGGCTTCAACGGTTTTTTGCGGCCAATTGGCTTCTGCCGGGCCGCATACGGTCAGCCGTCACTCCGGCAAGCCCGCGAACCGCATGTGTCCGATCCAGCGCTCGAGGGGTCCGGGGGCGGTCCAGTTCTTCTCCCACTGCTTGCGTTGTTTGCTGATGGAGTCGCCGGGCGAGTCTTTGAGGAAAACCGCAAGCGCTTCCTTTGCCTCCCGCTGGTTTCCCAGACAAGCGTAGATCCCCGCAAGCATTCGGTGTGCGCCGATCGGGATTGGGGACATTTTCCGCATCGCCGTTAGCGCAGCCCCGCAATCGTTCTTTTCATAGAGCGCCCAGCCCATGTCCCAGTTGTACCAGTCGGGGTAGAAGGGATCGATGCCTTTGGCCTGCTCGATCCGATCGATCGCTTCGTCGGTGCGGCCGGCAAAGAGCAGCGGGGCCGCACTGCCCTCGAGGATATTCGAGGCGCTGGGGTTCAGGGCGATCGCCTGATCGAACTGCGCAATGGCCTGCTCGATCTCGCCGGCTTCACTATGGATTTGGGCGCGGATTTGATGCGCGTTGGCATCGTCCGGAGCGAGCAGGATGGCCTTGTCGGCGTACTCTGCGGCCCGCTTTAACGCCTCGTCGGGGTTGTTTTCCTGCTTGTGCCAGAATACCGAGTCAAAGCGATAGGACCAGGCCAGCCCGATATAGCCGAATTGGGAGTTCGGATCCGCTTCAATCGCCTTGAGGCTGAGCTGCCGCAGCAGTTCGTTCCCCGCGGCAGAAAAATCCTTTTTGTTCGCGGCAGACCCCATCATGAGATAACTGAGCGCGCTAACCCGGGCGGCGTCGCTCTGTGGCAAGGGTCGCTCGATCCTTTGCCCGACCCGAGCCGCAAGCGTGCGGATGATCTCCTCCTGGACGACGAAAAGATCGCCGATCTCCCGGTTGTAGGTGTTGGCCCAGACATGCGATCCGTCATGCGCATTCAGCAACTGGGCGGTCACTTTCAGCCGGTCTCCGGCCTTCTGCTGGCTGCCTTCGAGCAGGTAGTCGACGCCGAGTTCATCTCCGATCTGCCTGGTGTCGATGGGCTTATCGCGGTACCTGAAGCTCGAGTTCCGCGCGATGACGGCATAAGTCTTGCTCCGCGCCAGCTCGGTGATGATCCCCTCGGCAACGGCATCGCTGAGATATCCCTTATCCGCACCGGCACTCATGTCGTCGAAGGGAAGGACCGCAATCCTGGGCATGTCGCTCGAACGAACGGGAGCGGCTCGCCATACTTCCGCGCCGTAGTATGCGCCGATCGCCGCCGCAACGAGAGCGAGTGCAGCAAGAATGAAGCCGCGCTGCGAGAATCGTGTCTTGGCACGTTCCATGCCGGCTGCGGCGTTTGGGTCCGCCGCGTCCGACGGATCGGCATTCAGTCGGTAGCCTCTCCGAGGCACGGTTTCCACGATCACGTGCGCGTCGTCCGCCAATGCGCGGCGAATATCGGCAATGCATTGAGTGAGGCTGTCTTCGGTCACGAAGGTATCGGGCCAAACCGCCTGCATCATCGCATCCTTGGACACGATTTCGCCTGGTCGCGCCGCGAGCACGGAGAGCACTTCGACGGACTGGCTGCGAAGATTGACCGCTTTGCCTTCCACGGTTCGGAGTTCGTTGCTGTTCGCAAGAAAAACAAAACCGCGGAACGTGACCGTTTCAGCAGATTTCAGGTCAATTTCAGGGGCCGTTCGGGACATTTCACCCTCTTGGCGCGCCTCCTAGCATAGCCCATTCGGCCGTCGCCTCCAAGCGATCCTGGCGGCACCGGATGAAACGGAGGACGACATGAATCGCACCAAGCTCATCATCGCTCTGGCTCTTTTCTTGACAGTGTCAACGGCTGCGAAAGCAGAGCCTCAATCTCTAAATGCAACCGCGCATATAATTTCTCTTGTATTTGTCGATGGCCGCATCGATGAACGCCGAGAACAAAAATCTTTCGACACGATCAAAATCTGCTTCGCATGGAAGCACCAGGGGGAATTTCTTCCGCCGCAACCGGGTTCTTTTGCTTCTTCCACGTTCTGTGAGCTGACTAACTTTGATCCTACTCCGACGGCTAGTATCTCCCAAGTTGCCCAGGAGGGTCAGTGAGGGCGATCCTCGATCGCCCCTCGACAGCTTCATCTCGCATGCGACCGACCACGGTCCGTATTGAAGACTTGCAGTCTTAACCTGCAGGTCCGCTCTCGGCGCCAAGGCTGACTGTCAGCAACGGGCCGCCAAATCGACCGTTCACCTACGAACCCTTGCCGCGTGAAAGCCGACATCCCTGTTGAGGACGTTAGGCGTTCCGGAACTACGGCAAGAGATCCGTCACAGCGCGCCCACTTCCGTCCATTGCCATAGGGAAGCTGGCATGTTCGTGGATGATTTTCCAAGAACCGCCGATGCGCCTTAGCACGATGGTTCGCCGGCTCCAGGAGTCGACCTTTGTGCCATCGGTCTTAATGCCAGTCATGCGCGACAGCCCGAAGGCCACTGCAAGATCGCCGTCGATCATGAGCTGCGGGTCAGCCATGTGAACGGTGACGCCGTTGCGCCAAGTTGCAAACCAAGCATCTATCCCTTCGATGTCGCGCGCCTGTTCGCCTCGAAAGGCAAGCGGCGGCGGCAGATCGAAAACCACGACATCCGGGTCCATGGCATCGACGTTGGCGCGGGCGTCCCCCTTGGCAGTTGCGTCTTCCTGGCCCCGGATGACAGACAAGATTTCCTTTTCAGACATATCGTTGCTCCTTCATTTTCTGGAACGACGAGACGGGGGCGATCAATCCGACATCGACACCATTCGTAACAAATATGGCCGGTCCTAGCTGCTGTTGCATCGTGGTATCAAGAGTGATGAGCCCCTTAATCCCGAAACGTGACTGCCGCGTGCTCCTACGGCCGCTTTATGGTGATCTCGTCCCCATATCGGACGGACAGCTTTCGGCCCCAAGCTGCCAGTCAGCAGCGCGCATTTTGCAGCCAAGTGGAACCATTTGGCGTCGCAGAAATGTGGCTAAGACAGTTAGATGGAGCCGGATGCCAGTTCAATTTGAACATACCCCGCTTTAGTCGGGGCGGCGATAGGCCTGCACTTCGCCCGGCTCGCTCAGGCTTTGCAGGGTGCCGGGTGCGGCGCCGCCGATCCAGCCCAGCACCGAGCGGGCGAGCTCGGCGCCGGCCAGCCGGAAGTTCTCGTTGACGACCAGCAATTCGCTGCGAAACAGGTGCAGAAGCTCCGACGATTGTTTGGATACCACATCGACATCGCGGCCAAGCTTGAGGCCGGCGTCTTCGATGCCGGCGACGATGGCGAGCGTCGCGGCGGCGGCGCTGCTGATGAAACCGTCCGGCCTGACATCGCGGCGCATCAGCTGCGCGGTCCGCATTCTGATCTGCTCGATCGAATGATCGATCGAAACGGTGTTGAACGGGATCTCGCTGGCGCCGACCTCGCTCAGCGCATCGGCAAAGCCGGCGAGCGTGTGGCCGTGATAGGTCAGCTCGACAGGCGGCGCCAGCAGAGCCAGCCGGCGGCGGCCGAGGCCGGCCAGATGGCGCACTGCCTCGGCTGCGAAAGCGTAATTGTCGAAATCATGATAAGGATGGATCAGCCCCATATCGGTGCGACCGTGCGTGGCAAAGGGGATGCCGCGCTCCAGCATATAACGGGCCCTCGGATCGTTTGGCTGTGTGCGCGAAATGATGACGCCGTCGGCTGACCCGGTTTCCACGAGGTAGCGGATCGGGTCGAGCGGATCCTGCGAGCGCGAATAGGGCGTCACGATCAAATGATAGGGCGTGTCGGCAATGACTTCGGAAACGCCGTAGATGATATCCGAGACAAAGCTCATGATCTCGTGCTCGGTGTTGAGCACCAGGCTGATGACATTGGTCTTGCCGGTGCGCAGGCGTACGCCGGCACGGTTGGGCCGATAACCGATCTGCTTGGCGACAAGCTGGACACGCCGCCTGGTCTCGGCGCCGATCTCGGGCGCGTCCTTCAGCGCACGCGACACAGTGGTGACGCCCAGCCCGGTCATGAAGGCGAGCGTCTTCAGTGTCGGCCGGCCCTGGCCCGACGCTTCGTCGGCCTTCTCTTTTTGATGCCTGTTCATTCATCCCGCCCCGTCAGGCGCATACCAGTTGCCGGACAGGCCGGCAATCGGCCGGCCGCGGGTTCGCCGCGGGCCTTCACCGAATGAAACCGCTATATACTGAAACGTTACAGATTGTCACGACCATCGCCATATCACTGGCGACAGATGCAGAACGAGCGGTGCTGCAATCGGTGCAAAACCGTGATTGGAACGGGCTTTTTCCGATTTTTTGGCATCGCAGCATTCCATTTTGCAGTGCAACCCCTCTTGTTGCGATGCGGTAGGCCGGCGAGCCGCGCGATTTTATTCGTGCTTCGAAAAAACTTGATGCCACCTTCGCCTGAGGGGTTGCGCGCCTCAAGCAATTGCCGTATCGAAAATCTGTAACGTTTCAGATTCTGGGAGGAACGAAATGCGATACCAACTCATGACTGCTGCGCTGGCTGCGACGGTCGCGCTGCAATTCGCCGGCCCGGCGGCCGCGACGGATCTGGAAGTCACCCATTGGTGGACCTCCGGCGGCGAGGCGGCAGCGGTCGCCGAACTCGCCAAGGCTTTCGACGCAACCGGCAATCATTGGGTGGACGGCGCTATCGCCGGTTCCGGCGGCACGGCGCGGCCGATCATGATCAGCCGCATCACCGGCGGCGATCCGATGGGCGCGACCCAGTTCAATCACGGCCGGCAGGCGGAAGAATTGGTGCAGGCCGGGCTGATGCGCGACCTCACCGATCTCGCCACCAAGGAAAAGTGGACGGAAATCGTGCAGCCGAAGAGCCTGCTCGACGGCTGTACCCTCGATGGCAAGATCTATTGCGTGCCGGTCAATATCCACTCCTGGCAGTGGCTGTGGCTGTCGAACGCCGCCTTCGAAAAAGCCGGCGTGCCGGTGCCGAAGAACTGGAACGAATATGTCGCTGCGGCGCCCGCTCTTGAAAAAGCAGGCATCCAGCCGCTCGCGGTCGGCGGCCAGCCCTGGCAAGCCTCGGGCGCTTTCGACGTGCTGCTTGCGGCGGTCGGCGGCACCGACGCCTTCCTCAAGGTCTACAAGGACAAGGACGCGGAATTCGCCGCCGGGCCCGAGGTCGCCAAGGTCTTCAAGGCCGCGGACGACGCTCGCAAGATGGCGAAGAACACCAATGTGCAGGACTGGAACCAGGCCACCAATCTGGTCATCACCGGCAAGGCGGGCGGCCAGATCATGGGTGACTGGGCGCAGGGCGAGTTCCAGGTTGCCGGCCAGACCGCCGGCAAGGACTATACTTGCCTTCCGGGCCTCGGTCTCAACGAGGTCATCGCCACCGGCGGCGACGCTTTCTACTTCCCGCTGCTGAAGGATCCCGAAAAATCGAAGGCACAGGAAGTGCTGGCCCACACGCTGCTCGATCCCAAGACGCAGGTCGCCTTCAATCTCAAGAAAGGTTCGCTGCCGGTGCGCGGCGACGTCGACCTCAAGGCGGCGAACGACTGCATGAAGAAGGGCCTCGAAATTCTCGCCAAGGGCAATGTCATGCCCTGGACCGACCAGCTGCTTTCGCAGGATACGCAGAAGCAGAAGGAGGATCTGTTCTCCGAGTTCTTCGCCAAGCAGGACATGACCGTGGAAGATGCGCAGAAGCGCTTCGCCGCTATCGTGGGTTCGGCCGATTGAGCGATCGACCAACCGTGTCTCACTCCCGCCCCCGCAAACGCAGGGTCGGGAGCTCGGGTCAAGACCTCTTGACCCTCCGGCCCTTACCCGATCCAGCGCGGCTGTGCAGATGAGCAAGAGCGAACGCCCTAGCCAACTCTTTCGCAACCTCAATGCGAAAATTGCCTCGATCCCAATGATCTTCACCGCGCTGGTGATTTTTGTCGGCGGCACTGTCTGGACGGTGCTGTATTCCTTCACAAATTCCAAGCTGCTGCCGCGGCTGCACTTCGTCGGGCTCGACCAGTACTACCGGCTGTGGGCAACCCCGCGCTGGCTGATCTCGATCGAGAACCTGCTGATCTACGGCGTGCTGTCGCTGGTGTTCTCGCTGGTCATCGGCTTCCTGCTTGCTGCCCTGCTCGACCAGAAGATACGGTTCGAGGACACGTTCCGGACCATTTTCCTCTATCCCTTCGCCCTGTCCTTCATCGTCACCGGTCTCGTCTGGCAGTGGCTGCTCAACCCGGAATTCGGTGTCCAGGGAGTGGTGCGCAGCCTCGGCTGGACGAGCTTCAGCTTCAATCCGCTCTATGATTCCAGCATCGTCATCTACGGTATATTGATCGCCGCTCTCTGGCAGGGCACCGGGCTCATCATGTGCCTGATGCTTGCCGGCCTGCGCGGCATCGACGAGGATATCTGGAAGGCTGCGCGGGTCGACGGGATACCGACCTGGAAGACCTATCTGTTCATCATCATACCGATGATGCGGCCGGTCTTCATCACCACGCTGGTCATCGTCGCCTCCAACATCGTTCGCGTCTACGACCTTGTCGTCGCCCAGACCAGCGGCGGGCCCGGCATCGCCTCCGAAGTCCCGGCCAAATATGTCTATGATTATATGTTCTTCGCCCAGAACCTCGGTCAGGGGTTCGCCGCCTCGACGATGATGCTGCTGTCGGTGATCATCGTCATCGTGCCGTGGGCCTATCTCGAGTTCGGAGGCAAGAAGCGTGTCTGACCATACCGTTTCATTGCCTGCCATTGCCGGCCCCGGCGGGCTCGAAGCCTACGGGCCGAGCGGGCCGAAGCCGCGCCACACATTCTCGCGCCGCAACATCTTCCTCTACGGCACGCTGATCGTGGTGGCGCTTTACTATCTTTTGCCGCTCTACGTGATGGTGGTGACATCGCTCAAAGGCATGCCCGAGATACGTCTCGGCAACATCTTCTCGCCGCCGATGGAGATCACCTTCGAGCCGTGGGTCAAGGCCTGGTCGAGCGCCTGCACCGGGCTCAACTGCGACGGGCTGTCGCGTGGTTTCTGGAATTCGGTGCGCATCACCATCCCGTCGGTGATCCTGTCGATCGCGCTCGCCTCGGTGAACGGCTATGCGCTTGCCAACTGGCGCTTCAAAGGCGCCGACACTTTCTTCATCATCCTGATCGTCGGCGCCTTCATCCCTTATCAGGTGATGATCTATCCGATCGTCATCATCCTGCGCGAGGTCGGCCTTTACGGCAGCCTCAGCGGCCTGGTGATCGTCCATTCAATCTTCGGCATGCCGATCCTCACACTCTTGTTCCGCAACTACTTTACTTCCATGCCGGAGGAGCTGTTCCGGGCAGCGCGTGTCGATGGCGCCGGCTTCTGGGGCATTTATTTCCGCATCATGCTGCCGATGTCGCTGCCGATCTTCGTCGTCGCCATCATCCTGCAGGTGACCGGCATCTGGAACGACTTCCTGTTCGGCGTCGTCTACACCCGCCCCGACACCTATCCGATGACGGTGCAGCTCAACAACATCGTCAACTCGGTGCAAGGCGTGAAGGAATACAACGTCAACATGGCAGCCACCATCCTGACCGGCCTCGTGCCGCTGATCGTCTATTTCCTGTCCGGAAAATTGTTTGTGCGCGGCATCGCCGCCGGCGCCGTGAAAGGATGATGGCGATGAACGCAAACGGCAGCATTGAGGTAAACGGCAGCAAGGGGGCAAACGGCACCAGTGTCTCGATCCAGAACCTGTCGCTGAATTTCGGCGCGATATCGGTGCTGCAGACGCTCAATCTCGATGTCGCCGAAGGCGAGTTCATCGTGCTGCTCGGCCCGTCCGGCTGCGGCAAGTCGACCTTGCTCAACTGCATTGCCGGGCTGCTCGACGTTTCCGAAGGCCGCATCTTCATCAAGGGCAAGAACGTCACCTGGGAAGAGCCCAAGGATCGCGGCATCGGCATGGTGTTCCAGTCCTACGCGCTCTATCCGCAGATGACGGTGGAGAAGAACCTGTCGTTCGGGCTGCGCGTTGCCGGCCTCGCCAAGGACGAGATCGCCAAGCGCATCGCCCGGGCCGCCGAGATCCTGCAGATCGAACCGCTTTTGCATCGCAAGCCGGCGGCCCTGTCCGGCGGCCAGCGCCAGCGCGTGGCGATCGGGCGCGCACTTGTCCGTGACGTCGATGTCTTTCTGTTCGACGAGCCGCTCTCCAACCTCGACGCCAAGCTGCGCGCAGAATTGCGCGTCGAGATCAAGCTGCTGCATCGCAAGCTTGAGAACACCATGATCTACGTCACTCACGACCAGATCGAGGCGATGACGCTGGCCGACCGCATCGCGGTGATGAAGGGCGGCGTCATCCAGCAGCTCGATGCACCGCAGACCATCTATAACCGGCCGGTCAACCGGTTTGTCGCCGGCTTCCTCGGCTCGCCGGCAATGAACTTTCTCGACGGCAGACTGGAGCAGGCGTCAGGCGACTGGCATTTTGTCGCCGAGGATGTGCGGATCCCGCTTGCCACCTATGCTTTCGAGAAGGACCCGGTGCCGGGGCCGGCCGTGTTCGGCATCCGCCCCGAGCATGTGGCGTTCAACAGCGGCACGGGACGGCCGTTCGCAGCCACGGCAAATGTCGAAGTCGTCGAGCCCATGGGTTCCGACACGCTGGTCTGGCTGAAGCTCGGTGGCCAGAATTTCACGGTACGGGTGACAGCCGAGCGCACGCCAAACAACGCGGAGGCCGTTGGCATCGGTTTTGATCCGATGCGCGCTTCGCTGTTCGACGCCGCCACCGGCAGCCGCCTCTAGAGCATGATTTAGCCCCCCAAGATTCTTCCATTTCCCCCCAAGATCCCATCCCCCAAGACTAACCATCCACAAGAAAACGGACAGAGACGATGAACTGGTCATTCCAACTTTACAGCGCTCGCAATTTCCAGCCCTGGGAGGGTGTGCTCAAAATGCTGGGCGAGCTTGGTTACAGCCAAGTCGAAGGATTCGGCGGCGTCTATGACGATCCCAAGGCGTTCCGTGTCGAGCTCGGCAAGAACGGCCTTGCCATGCCGACCGGGCACTTCTCGATCGACGCGCTCGAGAAGGATTTCGACGGCGTGCGCAGGACGGCCGATGCGCTCGACATCACGCTGCTCATCTGCCCCTTCCTGAACGCCGAGTTCAGGCCGGCCGACGCGGCCGGCTGGCGCGGCTTCGGCGAACGCCTGGCCAAGGTCGGCGAGACGGCCAAGAAAGCCGGCTATGGCTTTGCCTGGCACAACCATGATTTCGAGTTCAAGGCGCTTGCCGACGGCTCGGTGCCGCAGGACCATATCCTGTCCTCGGCGCCCGACATCGGCTGGGAGATGGACGTCGCCTGGGTGGTGCGCGGCGGCGTCGATCCGCTGCCCTGGATCGAGAAGCACGGCAAGCGCATCGTCGCTGTCCACGTCAAGGACATGGCCAAGCCGGGCGAGGGCCTCGACGAGGACGGCTGGTCTGACGTCGGCCACGGCACCATCGACTGGCCCGGCCTGATCAAGGCGCTGCGCGCCAAAAGCGCCGCAAAATACTACGTCATGGAACAGGACAACCCCAACGACATCGAGCGCTTCGCCCGCCGCTCGATCGCAGCTGCCAAGACCTATTAGGAGCACACCAGCATGGCAACAAAACTTGGCATCGGCGTCATCGGCTGCGGCAACATCTCGAAGGCGTATTTCTCGCTGGCGCCGCTGTTTCGCGGCATCGAGATGCGCGCCTGCGCCGACATCAACATGGAAGCGGCGAAAGCGCGGGCAAAAGAGTTCAAACTGCGCGCCGAAACCGTCGAGGGGCTGCTCAAGGCCGACGATATCGACATCATCGTCAACCTGACCATTCCGGCGGTGCATTACGAGGTGTCGAAGCAGATCCTCGACGCCGGCAAGCACGTCTATTCGGAGAAGCCCTTCGTGCTGTCGGTCAAGGAAGGGCTCGACCTGAAGAAACGGGCGGAAAACAAGGGGCTGCGCATCGGCTCTGCCCCCGACACCTTCCTCGGCGGCGCGCACCAGCTTGTCCGCGACCTGATCGACACCGGCAGGCTCGGCAGGATCACCAGCGGCACCTGTCATGTGATGAGCCATGGCATGGAGCACTGGCACCCCAATCCGGACTTCTTCTTCCAGCCGGGCGCCGGGCCGGTGCTCGACATCGGACCCTATTACATCACCAACTTGATCCAGCTGATCGGGCCGGTGAAGCAGGTCGCGGCTTTTGCTTCGATCCCGATGACGGAACGCATCATCAGCTCGAAGCCGCGTGCCGGCGAAAAGATCCCGGTCTCCACGCCGACGACGATCCATGGCGTGCTGGAATTCGAGAACGGCGCCGTGGTGACGCTCAACACCAGCTGGGATGTCTGGAGCCACGGCCACGCGCCGATGGAACTCTATGGCGAGGCAGGCACGGTGTTCGTGCCGGATCCGAACTTCTTCGGCGGCGAGGTGCGCTACACCGAAGCCGCCAAGCCGGTGAAGAAGCTGCCGAAATGGCGGCATCCGTTCGGCGTGCCCAACGAGATGCATTCGCACGGCATGATGGCCAACTACCGCACCGCCGGCCTTGCCGACATGGCGATCGCGATCAGGGAAGGCCGGCCGCATCGCTGCTCGATGGAACTGGCGCTGCATGCCGTCGACGTCATGACCGGCCTGTTGCGCTCGGGCGAGACCGGAAAGTTCGTTGTCATGCAGACCAGCTGCGAGCGGCCCGCAGCACTCGGCGTCAAGGCAGCGAAGGAGCTGCTGGCGAAGAAGAAAACGAAGTAGGCGGCGCACCTCCCAAGCACCGCAAAAGCCTCTCCCCGTTTGCGCGGGGAGAGGCTAAGGGTGGGGCCGAAGTCGACTTGCCCGTCATCGCGGCGGCAGCCGTCGGGCTCGTTTCGATATGAGGATTTTCCATGCCCTATGTTCCCGCCGAAAACCGCTACGAAAAGATGGTCTACAATCGCTGCGGGCGCTCCGGCCTGAAGCTGCCGGCGATCTCGCTTGGGCTGTGGCACAATTTCGGCGACGACACGCCGCATAGAACCAAGCAGGCGATCACGCGCAGGGCGTTTGATCTCGGTATCACGCATTTCGACCTCGCCAACAATTACGGCCCGCCGCCCGGCTCGGCGGAGCGGGCCTTCGGCGAAATCCTGCGGACGGACCTTGCCGGCTATCGCGACGAGCTGATCATCTCGACCAAGGCCGGCTACGAAATGTGGGCAGGACCTTATGGCGAATGGGGCGGCCGCAAATATGTGCTGGCCAGCCTCGACCAGAGCCTGAAGCGGATGCGCCTCGACTATGTCGACATCTTCTATTCGCACCGCTTCGACCCCGACACCCCGTTGGAAGAAACGATGGGCGCGCTCGATCACGCGGTGCGCTCGGGCAAGGCACTTTATGCCGGCATTTCCTCCTATAATTCGCAGAGAACCCGCGAAGCCGCCGACATATTGAAGCAGCTCGGCACGCCTTGCGTGATCCATCAGCCGAGCTATTCGATGCTCAACCGCTGGGTCGAGGACGACGGCCTGCTCGACACGCTGGAGGGACTTGGCGTCGGCTCGATCGTGTTCTCGCCGCTGGCGCAAGGCATGCTGACCGATAAATATCTCGGCGGCATCCCCGATGGCAGCCGCGCCAGCCAGGGCAAGTCGCTGCGCCCGGCATTCATCAACGACAAATCGATCGCCAATATCGAGGCGCTGAACGTCATCGCCCGTCGCCGCGGCCAGACGCTGGCGCAGATGGCGCTGGCCTGGGTGCTGCGCAGGGGCAGGGTCACATCGGCGCTGATCGGCGCCAGCCGGCCGGAACAGGTCGAGGATTGCGTCGGCGCGCTTGAAGCGCTCGACTTCAGCGATGCCGAGCTCGCCGAGATCGACACCTTTGCCCGCGAGTCGGATATCAACCTCTGGGCGGCGTCGGCCGAGCGTAAGGGGCCGCCACGGAAGTAGGCGACGACGGTCTGCGGTCCGTTTTCATCGAAAAGAGCCGGCAGCGCAAATTGGTAGCTGTCTTCGACACGGTGGCCAGCGGCTAACTTTCGGCTGCCTTGAGGTTCCGCGCGGCTTCCTCGAGCGTCGCTCTGTCGTTGCCAAGCCTGTCGATCAGCTCTTGCGCCTGATCACCGGTTATCCCGGTGCGCATCGCCAGCGCCTCGACGGTCAGAACGTCGGAACTGGCGATCGTTCCAGTGGGACCGCGGTCTGTCGCGCCATCTGCCGGCACGGTTGTCGCGTCGTCGAGGTCCAGCTCATGTTTCGCCTGCTGCCAATGACGCTCATGTGCGCCGTGCGGGCGGCCCTCGCGCACCCAGATCTCATAGGCTCGCTGCCGAATTTTTTCATGCAGATCGTCATCCATGGCGGTTCCTCCCTTGTGGCGTTTTCACCAACGCGGGGAGCGCCGGAACGATCCGATGTTCAAGCCGATTTCGTAGGCAAAGCCGCGCTTTCAACGAACAAACACCGGACAGACGCGTTTTGCGGAGGAACCTAGATAGCGGGCCGGCCGTTGAGCCGAACCTGAGCAAAGGAGATTACCATGGCCGACGAACCGAACGAATCCGCAACACCGAAGATGACTCAACGTGAAGCTCAGGAAGCCCTGGAGAAGCAGGTCGCGCAGCTGAGGCGCGAGATCAGCAAGATCAATCGGACCTTGGCCGAACGCGCGGAAGAGGCGATCGAAGACGCCGGCGGCTGGTATGACAACGCTGCTGAGCGCGCCTCCCGGACGGCACAAGCCCTCCGCAACAGGGCGCAGACGGTGTCCGGGGTCGTCCAGGAGAATCCTGGCACAATATCGTCCGCATTCATACTCGGAGCGGCAGTAGGGGCGCTACTGGGCCTCACCTTGGCCGCCACAGACCAGCGCCGCGATCGCTGGTTCTGATGCATGTCGCGCAAAAGTGTGCAGCGGTTTTGCGATAACGACATGCATTGAAACAAGAACCTAAAGTGCGTCGCATGAGGCCGGTCGGACGCGACGCGCTTTAGCCCCGACCAAAAGTTTCCGGGCAGAAACGGCGGGATTGCTCCCGCCGTACATTCAGCAGGCGGAAGCGGTCAGGGCGTGGCCGGCTTCTGAGCCGTGCCGAGGGCTTTGGGCGCTGCGGCTACGGGCGCTGCCGTCTTCATCTTCTCCTCGATCCAGCCGGTGTAATTGGCCAGCCGCGTGTAGATGCCGTAGGCGTTCTTGTGGCCGCAGGCGGTGCTGCCGTCGGCCGGCCCTTCGCCCCAGCTGACGACGCCGACCTGCACCGGACCATCGGCGCCGGTCATGAACAGCGGTCCGCCGCTGTCGCCATTGCAGGCGTCGCGCTCGCCGCTTGCGGTGCCGGCGCAGATCATGTTGCCGGTCAGCGGATCGGCCATGTCGGCTGCAATCGCGTTGGCGGCCGCCTCGATGCCCCTTTCCGAATAACGCATGCGGCGGGCGAGCTCGCCGAGCGCTGCCTTCAAATCATGCGCATAAATCGCCTTGATGCCGCTGTTGCAGGTTGCGTTCGGCTGGAGGTCCAGGTCGGCGACCATCAGCGCGGTGGGAAATGTTCCGTCCTGCATCTTGCCCCAACCGGTGACCATCGTTTTGCCAGCGTCGGGGGTCGGCTCACGGGCAATTTTGATGGTCGGGGCATCGGCCGGCTCGGCCAGCCGGATCAAGCCGAGATCGTTGTCCAGCGTCTGCTCGCTATAGCCCTCGTTGACGATGATCTCCACCGCCTTGTAGCGCTTGCCCTCGCTGAGATCGGTGGCGCCGGTGAGCACGGTGACTACATCAGGCGGAATCGGCTCGCCGTCGTCATTGAGGCAGTGCGCCGCCGTCAGCACCCATTGCGGCGCGATCAGGCTGCCGCCGCAGAACTGCGCATTCGCCTGCGAGGCCGGGCTTTTGTCCAGTTTGCCGGTGGTCAGCAACGCCACCTGGAACGGGTAAGCGCCCTTCTCGGCCTCTTTGCCGCCGTAGACGCGATCGGCGCCGTCGGGGTTCTCCGCCCTGGCCTTTGCCCTGGCCTCGGCCACGCGTTTCATCGGCGAGATCGCCGCCTCCGGCCGGGCGGCCGTGTTCCCGGCATGAACGGAATTGACGACCGGCACGGCCGCCGCGATGCCAAGCAGCGCGGCGGCGGCAATCGGTCTGAATCTATGGATGATCTTCACCTCGAACCCCCTGAGACGATGTTCCCGACAGGTTAGTCGCCGACGCATGATCCACTGAAATGGAACCGGCCGGTGAGATCATGCTCCACGGCGAAGCACGATCCGTCACAAAGCCGAGCACCATTTCTGCTAATCGTGCTGTCGAGCCAAACCCGCCCAAAATCCTATAGCCCCCCACGGGCTATGTGGAAGCAATTTGTCGTTGCCAATGTTGGATTATTTTAGGCAGTATACCGTTGCAGGCATTTTTGGCGGGGACCTAAACTGGCTGCACTGAATAATGGCCCGGTAAAGGCACCGGTAACCAATTTCATTTTTCTGCGCCACCACGATCTCGACAATATTTCTGTATCTTGATCCAGTCCTTGCTGACTTTTGGGAGAGTCTCACCATGACAAAACTGACACATAGCATTATTGCGTCCGCGTTGCTTTCCACCGCAATGTGGGCGGTTCCTGCCTTGGCTGCCGATCCAGGTTCCGCCAATGCCGGCAACGGCGAAAGCATGCGGGACGTGACATCGGGCGATTACAAGCCCGGCCGGGCGAAGCCGATCGCCCCGCCGAAATTGACCGACGATGAGGCCAACCGCGCCGCGCCGCTCACCGACGAAGCAACGGCCGTCAAATCCTACGGCATCGTCGGCCGCTCCGCCGATGGCAAGGACATCAAGATCGACCCGAACGAGACGCTGAAGGACCTTGTCATCAAGGAAATGAACGCGCCCGCCGACGGGCAGAAGTCCGATAATTCCGGACTGAGCGGAGGCGAAGAGGCCGGCCGCCAGGTGTTCGGGACGGACGACCGCGAGCAGATCAAGAATACCAAAACCTACCCGTTCACCGCGATAGGCTATCTCGAAGGCAAATCGAAGAGCGGCAGCTACGGCAGCTGCTCGGCGACGCTGATCGGCCCGCGCACGGTGCTCACCGCGGCGCACTGCCTCTACAGCCACGAGGACAAGGCCTGGCTGGATGACATCCTGTTCGTGCCGGCCCTCAATGGCAAGACCGCCGACGACGCACCGTTCGGCGCCTTCACCTATGAAAGCGCCTATATCGTCCAGGGCTTCATCGACAATTATCAGGGCTTTTACGGCTCGGTCGTGCCGTGGGATCTCGGCATCGTCACCCTGAAACAGGATGTCGGCACCAATCTCGGCTGGCTGGGCTATGCCAATTACGTGGATCTCGGCGATTTCACCGCCAACATCATCGGCTATCCCGGCGACAAGCCGATGGGCACGATGTGGAAAGCGACCTGCGAAGTGCAGGCCGAAAACATCGCCACCGAGTATTTCCAGTACGACTGCGACACGTATCCAGGATCGAGCGGCAGCTCGGTCTATGCCTATGACAATGGCTCCAAGCAGCGCGTCATCACCGGCGTCAACGTGGCCGAGAGCCCGGATGCCAATACCGCCGTGCGTCTGAACGCCATCAACGTCCAGTGGATCAACAGCCTGTACAAATAGGCGTGCAGAATTTCGGCCGCGATCATCGCGGAAAACCAGCCGGCGGCGGAGCATTTCCGTCGCCGGCTTTCGCATTTTGGGGAATTATCTGGACTGGGCCGAGGGTGGCGCCTGGCGCACATAGTTCTCGATCGGCAGGGCAAAAGTCGGCGAGCCGGCCTTGCGCTCCTTGTCGACATAGCCGGCAAAATAGCTCCAGAAGGAAGCGGCATAGTCGCGGAAATAGGAGTCGGCGACCTGACGCGAGCACAGCCTGCCTTCGACGCAGAAGGAAAGGCGGTTGAGGAAATAGACGATGCGGCGAAATTATCGCTGAACTCGGCAAGCGGCATGTCGCCGCCGGTAGCGCTCATCGCTTCGATGCCGATGCGCTGTCTGAACACCTGTTCCTCGGTCGGCGTCGGATTGGCGCTGAGCAGATTGCCGTATTTGGCGTTGAGCGCCGCCAGGCGTTGCTTGAGGGCCCGTTGCGCCTGCTGGTAATCCTTGCTTTCCCAGAGCTCGACCAGCGACATCGTCTGTTCGACACGCTTCTGCTCCTGGTTTGCCAGGAACTGGTAGACCGAAAAGATCAAGGTGAAGATGATCGCCAGGCGTACCAGCAATCCGGACCAGGCATAGACGAGCATGCGCCAGTCGCGGTCGGTGAACGGGTTCGCCTCCTTCTTGACCTCGTGATTGCTCACCCACGGCAGGCCTTCGACGGTTTTCCGGCAGGGACACCGGCTTCTTTTGCGGTACCGGCGCCGTCACTGCCTGCTGCGTTGCGTTGCCCCCCGCTTTCGTCATCCGCAGCTGTCCAGTTCTATGGTGGCGGACGGGTCGAGCACGATGCCCGGCGTCTCCAGCTTCTTCTTCAGGCAATCCAGCTGCGGGCGCGAAACGATGAACTGCACGTCAGGCGCAACCTGCGCCTTGCCCGGCGACGGCAACGGTTCGACCACGCCGCGTGAGGTGCAGCTGCTGAGATCGACCACGACGGCGGCGTTGCCGGTCTTGGCGATCTGGTCGTACTGGTCGAGAAAGCAGCTCGCCAGTTCGGAGTTGATGACGACCTCCTTGGCGCAGAGGCCGCAAGCCTCGTCCGCCGAAGCATTGGCGGCCAGCAACAGCCCGGCGACAAGGCCGACGATTGTTGCGCGCCACGAAAATACGATCCTGTTCACGAACGCCCTCATCCGTTCCGTTCGGCCGCCGACAGCGGCGGTCGAAGAATGTTCATTATCAGCCGATCAGGCAAGAGGCCCGGCCGGGCACTTGATCCCGCTTCAGGCGCGCGGCACCGTCTCCATCGGGAAGATCATCACGGCGCCGTTCGACCCCTTGTCGTCGGTGAGCCGCATGGCCGATCGCGTCGCCGGCGCCATGCCGATATCGGCCAGCATATCGGAGAAGCTTGGCTGTCCAAGTCCGCGCGTTACCGAGACAACCCCGTCTTGCGCCAGGAAACTCAGATCCTGCTTCTCGCTCTGCGGCGGCGCCTCGGTCAAGACGGCGATCATCCGCTCCATGCCGAAGCTGGTGTCGGTGAATTTGAACAAGCCTTCCTCGAGCACGGCGCCCTCGGTCAGGCGCTCGGCAAGAAAATGCTGGATGGAATAGTCGGAGCCGACATAGAGCACGTTGATGTCGACCAGGTTGGTCGAGCCGTTCCTGGCCAGCACGTGCACCTGATCATCGGGCGAAACACGCGGCACCGTCGACGGTTCGATCGGCTGCAGCGTGTCACTGTCAAAACGCTTGATCCGGAACTCGACACTGACCTCTTCCGGCCGATAATCGGAAGCGGCGGCCAGCCTCGACAGGCCGATGGCGCGGAAGATTTTCGTCAGGTTCCTGGCCGCGGTGTCGATCAACTTTTCGCGGCCATCCGGATGAATGACGATCATCGGCGGCTTGTTGCCGTCGTCCTTTAGCGTCATGTCGCCCGAAGCCGGAAGGAACCACAGCGCAGGCGCGTCGGTGGTATCTTCTGCGGCGCCAGCAATGGCGTTCTCGCGCAGCACGGCGAGACGCAGATCTGCGCTCTTGCCCGGCTCGACCAGCGCGATGTGGAACCCTGAGTTCTCCCTGGCCGCCAGATCGTCGAGAACCGAGTTCGCCAGCGCAGCCTCGTTCTCGAGGCCTTTGGACGCCGCCGGCCGCGCAACCACGAGCTTGTAGTCGACGGCGAGCTCGGCGAGCCGCGCATAGGCATTGGCGGGGATGTCGGCCAGCTTGAGCGCTGGCTTGCCGCCGAACTCGACCGGCTTGACCCGGCTTTCCAGGTTTTTCGCCGACTGAACCTGGAGATAGCCAAGCGCCTCGGACAGCGGCGACAGCGCCGACGGCAATATTGCGAGCCTGCTGCCGGGGGTGAGGCGATGCAGCAGTCCGGCGCCGATCGTGGCTTTGTCGCTCTCGATGACGATCGGCCATTGCATGACCGCGTCTGTCTTGTCGGTGCCGAAGACGCGCGCGTCGAGTTCTCCCTCGAACAGCGGCGTCGGCCGGGTGCGGCCGTCCGCCGAATATTGCTGCAGCACGGCCTGGCCGAGCTGGCGGTAGGTGATGTTGGGATTCTCGGCCAGTTTCGACAGGATGGTGAAGGTGAACAGCCCGAAACGCGGCGCATCGGCCGTGCCCTTGGGCAGCGGCATCTCAGGTGTCGTCTCCACCGTCTGCGCCGCGTAGAAGGCGACCAATTTACCCTTGGTGGTCGGCTCGGCGCCGGTCGGCGTCAGCTTGAAAGCCGGCTTGCGCTGCCCGTCCTCGTCAAAGCCGCGCGGCGCGGCCGACGCAATCCCGTCATAGGCTTTCACCGCAGCCGCCCTGGCAGCGTCGTCGCCGCCGACCAGATCGGCGAACTCGACCTTGCGTTCCAGCTCGTCGTCGACCTCGGCGGCGCGCGTCGCCGTGCCGGAATGGCAGCAGTCGAACACGGCCCAGATAAAAGCACCGTTGTCGCGGATGGCGTCGAGCGCGGCGCCGATCTCGTTGTCGACCAGCGCATTGGGCACGCCCTGTTCGCGGTTGACCCATTTGTCGATGTCGGACGGCAAGAAAATCTCGTCGAGGCCGTCGGTCTCGTCGCCCTTGTTCGCCGCCGGCTGTTGCGCGCCATGACCGGACAAATGCAGGTAGACGAAATCGTCGCGCTGGACCTTGGCGGCAAGGTCGGCCAACGCCGCCTTGATCGCCGCATGTGTCGGCGGTCCGTTGGCGCCTTCGACATCCTTGGCGAGCAGCGTGACGTTTTCGGCTGAAAACTTCACCGGCGCGGGCGTGTTCCTCAGGAGGTAATCGCGCACCAGGCCGGCGTCGTTCTTCGGTCCGATCAGCCAGTTCTTCCGCGGCAGGTTCGGATAATCGGTGCAAGCAACGAGCAGCGCGTGATAGGTGCGCGCCGCTGCGAATGCCCGAAACGGCACCAGGCCGGCAACGGCCAGCGCGGACGTGCCGGCAAGCAGCGTCCGCCGCGTCACTTTGATCATGATTGCTTCCCCAAGCCCGATCGAATTTCCAAGCACGGCCAGCCTGGCCGAGGATTTTGTCAGTATTTTGAATATGGCGACGCCGGCCAGCCGACCACCGGCTGCGAATAGAAACAGTAGCAAAAATGGCAGTTCGTCGCTATCTCAAGCGAAGAAGCCGGATTGCATGCGAACTGGCAGTGATCGGCACGGAGCGGCTTGGAACAGGATCATGGCGGCAAGGGATGTACTGACGAAGAACCAGCTTTGCGTGCTCGAGAAACTCGAGGCCGCCAGCGGACCGCTCAGCGCCTATACGTTACTCGACCAATTGCGCGAGCGCGGTTTTCGCGCGCCGCTGCAGGTCTACCGGGCGCTCGACACGCTGGTGAAGTCCGGCTTCGTGCACAGGCTCGAAAGCCTCAATTCCTTCGTCGCCTGTGCCGAGCCGCACGACCACAGCCATTCGATGACGGCGTTTGCCATCTGCGACACCTGCGGCCAGGTGACCGAGTTCTCCGACCACGATGTCGGCCACCGGCTCGACGAATGGGTGCGCTCGACCGGCTTCGCCGCCAAGAAGGCGGTGATCGAATTCCGCGGGACTTGTGCGAAGTGTTTGGCCGAGGCGGCTTAGCAAGCCCGAAGGCAACACTTCGAAGGCGGCGGAGCAGTATTCACGCCTCGCCGGTGGGCTCACGATGGTTCCTATGCCTTGGCGATAGCCTCCATG
Source organism: Mesorhizobium sp. M1348 (assembly GCF_040317925.1). Taxonomy (NCBI): domain Bacteria; kingdom Pseudomonadati; phylum Pseudomonadota; class Alphaproteobacteria; order Hyphomicrobiales; family Phyllobacteriaceae; genus Mesorhizobium; species Mesorhizobium sp. M1348. Next base: position 621,930 of record NZ_JAMYLH010000001.1, read on the forward strand.
AGGCGGAAGCCGCCAGTCGACAAACGACCCGTTGCAGACATTCGGCTATGAAAGTGCAGTCCAAACTACCCTCTCAAGATCGGGAGAGTAGCGTGCGATGATAGCCTCTTGATCATTTTCCTGCGTGAGAATTATCTGCTTCCCAGTAGCGTCACCGAGCAATCGCATAAAGCGGTCAAGGTGCTCAACCTCGGTTTTTCCTCTGACTTGCCTTGGATCGAAGTCGAACTCAATTTCGACAGCGCTGAAGAAGTGACATGCAAGCTGAATTGGCCCGACGTTAAAAGACAGTAAGCTGCCTGTTTCGCTTTCCAGGGCCGCTTCGACGCCCAATGGCATCGACTCGATCTTGCCGGAGACACTGAAACTAGCAGGCGGGGTCCATTCGAGGAGGATGTTCCAGACGCTCTGCCAATCTGCCTCAGACGTGTTCAGAACGTAGATGTCTCGCCAGTAGCCGTCCCAAGCGAAATCCGATGCTATCTGTTCCCAATTCATGCATGAACCATTCTCGATGACTGCGGTTCTAGCATGACATACGCCATGAGTGCTTTCCACAAATCCCCAAGTCCGCTTTCCACCTAGTTTACGGCCTAGCCAACCGGCTTCTTTGAGGTATGCCGGATGTGCAGGATTTCGATTGCATCGGAACGGGCACGATAGAAAACCTTGTAGGGATAGCGACCTATGAAGAGCACGCGAACGCCAGGAATATCGGTCGCGTGGCCACTTTCTGGAAATTCGGCAAGTCTCGAAATCCCAGCTTGGATCCGAGAAACAACTGAAAGGGCGCCCTGAGGCGCCCGCTCTTCGAGGTAGTTGAAAATCGCCTCGCGTTCGGCAAAAGCCTGCCGCGTTAATCGGACCTTCATAATCTGCGGCGGGTGTCGGCCGCGCGAACGGTATCCTCATCTACGAAAGTGCCGTGATCGGCCTCTGCCAGCCCCGCTATGATCGCGCTGCGCTCTGATTCCGATGTGGCATACACTCCGGTTCGGCGCGCCTCGATGACGCGGGCATAGTCGGCAAGCTCCTCCTGGTCTTCGCGAGGCCAAGCTTCCGCGTGCTTTACCAAATTCTCGAGTGTCTTCGTGATCATGGGGGCAGTATACCACACCGCTGCTTTTCGTGAACCTTGAGCCGAAAGATGGCTCAACGGGCGCGTAGGCTGATGAGGTAGGCCACATCAGGATATTGAGGCTCCTCAACAGGAAGTCGATATCGGCCCGCCTTAATGCGCCTCTTCCCAGTTGTTGGCGGCGCGGGCGTCGACGTGCAGCGGCACCGACATCGATACCGCCGGCATGGCAGCGTTCTCCATGACATGGCAGACGATGGGGATCGTCGCCTCGACCTCGGCTTCGACCGTCTCGAAAACCAGCTCATCGTGCACCTGCAGCAACATGCGGGCGGAAAGCCTGGCCTTTTCCAGCGCCTCGTCCATGCGGATCATGGCGCGGCGGATGATGTCGGCTGCCGTGCCCTGCAGGCGTGCGTTGATCGAGGCGCGCTCGTTGAACGCGCGGACCGACGGGTTTGACGATCTGATCTCCGGATAGTGGATGCGGCGGCCGAAAATGGTCTCGACGAAGCCGTGCTCGCGGGCATAGGCCTTGGTCGCATCGATATAGTCGCGGATGCCGGGGAAACGCTCGAAATATTTCTTGATGTAGTCGCCGGCTTCCTCGCGCGCGATCGACAGCTGGTTGGCGAGGCCAAAGGCCGAAATGCCGTAGATGATGCCGAAATTGATCGCCTTGGCGCGGCGGCGCACTTCCGATGGCATGCCCTCTACCGGCACGTTGAACATTTCAGACGCGGTGATGGCGTGGATGTCGGCGCCGTCGGCGAAGGCCTGCTTGAGCTGCGGGATTTCGGCGACGTGGGCCAGCACGCGCAATTCGATCTGGCTGTAGTCGGCGGATACCAGCTTGTTGCCCTTGTCGGCGATGAAGGCCGTCCTGATCTTTCGCCCCTCCACCGTGCGCACCGGAATGTTCTGCAGATTGGGGTCCGAGGACGACAGCCGGCCGGTCGTCGTCGCGGCAAGCGCGTAGGAGGTGTGGACGCGCTTGGTGTCGGGATGGATGAAGCCGGGCAGCGCATCGGTATAGGTCGATTTCAGCTTGGTCAGCTGGCGCCAGTCGACGATCTTGCGCGGCAATTCGTGGCCTTCGGCGGCGAGGTCTTCGAGAAGCTGCGCCGAAGTCGACCACTGGCCGGTCTTGGTTTTAGAACCGCCGGGCAGGCCCATCCTGCCGAACAGGATGTCGCCGAGCTGTTTTGGCGAGCCGATGTTGATGCGTTCGCCGACCAGCTGGTAGATCTCGTCCTCGAGCCGTGCGGCACCCTGTGCCAGTTCGCCGGAGAGCCGCGACAGGATCTGCCGGTCGATAGAGATGCCGCGCTGTTCCATCCGTGCCAGCACCGGCACCAGCGGCCGTTCCAGCCGTTCATAGACCGAGACCAGGCCCTTGGCGGCAAGCCGTGGCTTCAGCACCTGCCAGAGCCTGAGCGCGACGTCGGCGTGCTCGGCGCCGTAAGCCGTCGCCTTGCCGAGGTCGGCCTGATCGAGGCCGACGAAGCTTCTTCCCGAACCGGCCAGTTCCTTCAGCGGAATGGTCGCGTGGCCGAGCCATTTATCGGCCAGCGCCTCCAGGCCATGGCCACCGTGGGTTCCGGCCTCGAGCACGTAGGAGATCAGCATGGTGTCGTCATAGGGTCCGATCTCGATGCCGTGACGGCTCATGACGACAAGGCGGTATTTCATGTCGTGCACGATCTTGAGGACGGATTTGTCCTCGAGCAGCGGCTTGAGCAACGCCAGAGCGTCGCGGATCGGGATCTGGTTTTCGACCGCGCCGCCGCCGAGCAGGTCGCCATTGCCGTTCTTATGGGCAAGCGGCACATAGGCGGCATGGCCGGGCGCGACGGCCATGGCAAGGCCGATCAGTTCGGCCCGCATCGGATCGGGCGAGGAGGTCTTAACGTCGAAGGCGACGATGCCTCTCTCCATCGCCTCGGCGATCCAGACCTTCAGCGTGGCGGCGTCGCGGATGCAGGCGTAAGCGCTGGTGTCGATCTTGCGGGCGGTGGCAGCCTCCAGGCGAAGCGCCGAAAGCAGGGATGGGGTGTCGCCTTGCCTGGCTGCGGCCGGGGCTTCGAGTGCCGCTTCGTCCGACGGCGGTGCGCTCTCGGCGGCCGCGGGCACGCCAAAACCCATATCGGGGCCATGCGCGGTATCGGCACGCTCTATCGTGACGGGAGTGGCCGCAACGTCGCCCGCGTCCGTTCCGGTCGCTTCGGCCACGCGGCGGGTCAGCGTCGAGAATTCCATGGTCTTGAGAAAGCCGATCAGCCTGGGGCCGTCCGGCTCGTGCAACACGAACTCGTCGAGCCCCTCGGTCACCGGCACGTCGTTCTTCAGCGTCACCAGGTCACGCGAGATGCGCGCCTTGTCGGCATTGGCGATGATCGATTCGCGCCGCTTGTCCTGCTTGATCTCGCCGGCGCGGGCGAGCAGCGTATCGAGGTCGCCGAACTGTTCGAGCAATTGCGCCGCCGTCTTCGGCCCGATGCCGGGCACGCCCGGCACATTGTCGACCGAATCGCCGGTCAGCGCCTGCAGGTCGATCATTTTCTGCGGCGGCACGCCCCATTTGTCGATCACCTCGGGAACGCCGATCTGGCGGTCCTTCATCGGGTCGTACATGGCAACCGTTGGGCCGACCAGTTGCATCAGATCCTTGTCGGAAGAGATGATGGTGGTGTCGGCGCCGGCTTCGCAGGCAAGCCGGCAATAGGTGGCGATCAAATCGTCGGCCTCGTAGCCTTCCGTCTCAAGGCATGGCAGGTTGAAGGCCCTGGTCGCCTGGCGGATCAGGCCGAATTGTGGGATCAAATCTTCCGGCGGCGCCGAGCGGTTGGCCTTGTATTCGGGGTAGAGGTCGTTGCGGAAGGTTTTCGACGAATAGTCGAAAATCACGGCGAAATGCGTCGGCACGATGCCGACATCGGTATTGCGGGCGTCCTGCGTCAGCTTCCAGACCATGTTGCAGAAGCCGAGCACGGCACTGGTCGGCAGCCCGTCGGACTTGCGGGACAGCGGCGGGAGCGCGTGATAGGCACGGAAGATGTAGCCGGAGCCGTCGACAAGGAAGAGATGATCGCCTTTTTTCATGGCACGAGGGATAGCGCGGCGCAGCGCCGCGGTCCATGCCAAAGGCGGCTTGCGCCAAGGGTTCCGGCAACACCCTGACAAATGGCGTGCGGGCCTGGCCGGCCATGGCGGCTTGCTCGGAGCTTTGTACGCTCACGCCTATGTTACAAAAGTGTAATTTTTGTGCCCTTGAATCGCCACGTTCGCAGACACAGATAAACACCATCGGCGGTTTTCGCCGAAGTCCGGAGCAAGGCCCGTCCCCCGCCTATCCCGGACACTTGCGGCAGCCTATCCCCCCTCTCCGGGCTGCCGCATCGTTTCGAGTAAGGCCGCCGTGGTTCCCCTCCACCACGGCGGCATTTTTTTGCCTTTCGACAGGGAGCTGTGGCCCAACGGTCGCGGGCTTTCCGTTTCGCCGCATGGGCTCTAGATTCGCCGCCAGAATCGAAAGGCCCGCCTGATGTCCGCAGTTTCCCCTGTTCTCGACCGCCTCGACAAGAACTTCGACCAGAGCCTCGAACGCCTGTTCGGCCTGCTCGGCATCAAGTCGATCTCCACCGATCCGGACTACGCCGCCGACTGCCGCAAGGCCGCCGAATGGCTGGTTGCCGAGCTCAAGCTGATCGGCTTCGACGCCAGCGTGCGCGACACGCCGGGGCATCCGATGGTGGTCGCGCATCACGACGGGCCGGCGAGAGCGCCGCATCTGTTGTTTTACGGCCATTACGACGTCCAGCCGGTCGATCCGATCGAGCTGTGGGAAAGCGACCCGTTCGCGCCGGCGGTCAAGGAGATCGAGCCCGGCCACAAGGTGATCACCGGCCGCGGCGCGGCCGACGACAAGGGCCAGCTGATGACCTTCGTCGAGGCCTGCCGCGCGTGGAAGCAGGTGCATGGCGGATTGCCGTGCCGCATCACGATCCTGTTCGAGGGCGAGGAGGAGTCCGGATCACCGTCGCTAAAGCCGTTTCTCGAGGCGAATGCGGAAGAGCTCAAGGCCGATTTCGCGCTGGTCTGCGACACGGGCATGTGGGACCGCGATACGCCGTCGATCTGCGTCTCGCTGCGCGGGCTGGTCGGCGAGGAGATCACGGTGACGGCCGCCGACCGCGACCTGCATTCCGGGCTCTATGGCGGTGCGGCCGCCAATCCCATCCGCATCCTGGCAAAAATCCTGGCCGACATCCACGATGCGGAGGGCCACGTCACCATTCCGGGTTTCTATGACGGTGTCGAGGAAACGCCGTCGCAGATATTGCAGTCGTGGCTGTCGCTCGGCGAGACCGCCGAGACCTTCCTCGGCCCGATCGGCCTGTCGATTCCGTCCGGCGAAAAGGGCCGCTCGGTGCTCGAACTGACGTGGGCGCGGCCGACGGCCGAGTTCAACGGCATTATCGGCGGCTATACCGGCAAGGGCTTCAAGACGGTGATCGCCGCGCAGGCCTCGGCGAAAGTGTCCTTCCGCCTCGTTCACAAACAGGATCCGGAAAAAATCCGCGCCGCCTTCCAGGCATTCGTCAGGCAACGCGTTCCGGCCGACTGCTCGGTCGAATTCCACCCGCATGGCGGCTCGCCAGCGATCCAGCTTTCCTACGACTCGCCCTTCCTCGCCAAGGCCAAGCAAGCGCTATCCGACGAATGGCCGAAACCGGCAGTGGTGACCGGCAGTGGCGGCTCGATCCCGGTGGTCGGCGATTTCCAGACCTATCTCGGCATGGAATCGCTGCTGGTCGGTTTCGGCCTCGACGACGACCGCATCCACTCGCCGAACGAGAAGTACGAGATGAACTCCTTCCACAAGGGCCAGCGCTCCTGGGCGCGCATTCTCGAGGCGCTGACACGCTGAAATTGCGCCAGACTCAAGTTTTTGTTGATTTTTCGCCGGATCGCGGCAAGGACGGGCAAGGTCCGTCGCGCATCGCTGCACGGGGCCGCGACCGGAGAAGACGATGAGCGACATACGTTTCCATAAAAACGATCTGCCCGGCCTGCTGCATTACGATGTCGGGGCGGTCGCCATCGACACCGAGACGCTGGGGCTGAACCCGCATCGCGACCGGCTCTGCGTCGTGCAGATCTCGCCGGGCGACGGCTCGGCCGACGTCATTCAGATCGCGCCGGGTCAGAAGAAGGCGCCGAACCTCGTCAGCCTGCTCAAGAACCGCAGCATCACCAAGCTGTTCCATTACGGCCGCTTCGACCTGGCCGTGCTCTACAACGCGTTTGGCGTCATGCCGGAGCCGGTGTTCTGCACCAAGATCGCGTCGCGGCTGACGCGCACCTACACCGACCGGCACGGGCTGAAGGACATCTGCTTCGAGCTTCTCGGCGTCGGCCTGTCGAAGGCGCAGCAATCGTCCGACTGGGCGGCCGAGACGCTGTCGCCCGAGCAGCTCGAATATGCCGCCTCCGACGTGCTCTATTTGCACCGGCTGCGCGACGTGCTGAGCGCGCGGCTGGCGCGCGACAACCGGACGAGGGAGGCCGATGCCTGCTTCCGCTTCCTGCCGACGCGTGCGAAACTCGACCTGATGGGCTGGGATGAAGAGGATATCTTCGCCCACAGCTAATGGCCTTCTGGCACTAACGCCGTCGGCCGGGAGGAATTGAAATGGCTGCGCGAAAACCAATCGAAACGGCACCGAAGGACGGTTCCAAGGTCACCGTCTACTGGCAGGACAACGACGGCGTGATGAACGAGAGCATCGCGCAATACCGTTCGCTCGACCGGCTGAAGGCGGCCGGCGGCGACTGGGACGAAAGTGATGCGGGCTGGTGGGCCTATACGGACGGCCATACGCAAAAGAAGATCGAGCCAATCAGCTGGCGGCCGGCTTCCGACGATCCGGACGCCGACGACTGAGGGCTGTCGCAACCGCCGACCTGAAGTGATTATTCTGAGGCGAAGCGTATTTTGTTCTTGCTTTGTGCCGGCAGCTATGCTACTAATCTCGCTATGGTGCTCATTGGCCCCAACGACCCGCCCGCTGAGGCGGGTTTTTCATTTTCGGCTTGAGGCTGCCGCGGGCCGCGCGTGCTCGGCAAGCGATTGAATACACTTTACTTCGATTTTTCCCGACTTAACCCGCCCTTAAATCGCCGCATCTAGTCTTCAACCCGAACGCCATAGGCATGGGGAAGACAGCAGAGCGCATGGCGAACCGGAAAGACAGCCGCATCGAGCCCAGCTTCGAGGCATCGCCGGGGGCGAGATCCTCGGCCGGTTTTTCGGTGAGCGAGGAGGACCGCGTCGTGCCGAGCAACCGAAAAGCCGCTGCAAAGCGCAAATCATCCAAGGCCAAGCCGTCACGCGGCGGGCGCGGCAAAAGCCGGCTCGGCGTGCTTGGCCGGCTGTTCTACTGGTGCTTCGTGCTGGCCATCTGGGGTGGCATCGCCACTGGCGGCATCGTCGTCTATTACGGCGCGAAAATGCCGGCGGCCACCACCTGGGCCATTCCCGACCGCGCCCCCAACATCAAGATCGTCTCGGTCGACGGCCAGCTGCTTGGCAATCGCGGCATGAGCGGCGGCGAAGCCGTCGGCCTGCACGAAATGTCGCCTTACATCCCCGAGGCCGTCATCGCCATCGAAGACCGCCGCTTCTATTCGCATTTCGGCATCGATCCGATCGGCCTTTCCCGGGCCATGGTGACCAATGTTCTGGGCGGGCATTTTTCGCAGGGCGGCTCGACGCTGACCCAGCAGCTGGCCAAGAACCTGTTCCTGACGCCGGACCGCACGCTGGAACGCAAGGTGCAGGAAGTGCTCTTGGCGCTGTGGCTGGAGCACAAGCATACGAAGGACCAGATCCTCGAAATGTACCTCAACCGGGTTTATTTCGGCTCCGGCGCCTATGGCGTCGAAGCGGCCTCGCGCCGCTATTTCGGCAAGAGCGCGCGCGACGTCACGCTGTCGGAGGCCGCACTTCTCGCCGGCCTGCTCAAGGCGCCGTCGCGGCTGTCGCCGGCGCGCGACCCGAAGGCGGCCGAACAGCGTTCGCAGCTGGTGCTTGCCGCGATGCGCGACGAGGGCAAGATCAGCGTCAAGGAGATGACCACGGCGATGAGCGCGCCGGCGACGCGCGCGCCGTCCTACTGGACCGGCTCGGAAAACTATGTCGCCGATACGATTATGGAAGAGCTGCCCGACCTGATCGGCGACGTGCGCCGCGACATCGTCGTCGACACGACTGTCGACCTGACGCTGCAGAAGCTCGCCGAGGAATCGATCCGGAGGCTGATCGACCAGAGCGGCAAGAAGCTCAATGTCAGCCAGGGCGCGCTTGTGTCGATCGACAATTCCGGCGCGGTGCGCGCCATGGTCGGCGGTTATGATTATTCGACCAGCCAGTTCGACCGCGCCTCGGAAGCGCGCCGCCAGCCGGGCTCGGCATTCAAGCCGTTCGTCTATATGGCGGCGCTGGAATCCGGCCGTACGCCGGACAGCGTGCGCAACGACGCGCCGATCAAGATCGGCAACTGGACGCCCGACAATTACGGCGGCAAATATTTTGGCAAGGTGACACTGGCGACGGCGCTGGCGAAATCGCTGAACTCGGTGGCCGCGCAGCTGACCATGGAAGTCGGACCGAATGCGGTGGTCGAGGCGGCGCACCGCATGGGCATCCAGTCCGAGCTGACGGCCAACACTTCGATCGCGCTGGGCACCTCGGAAGTGACGCCGCTGGAACTGACCTCGGCCTATGTACCCTTCGCCAATGGCGGCTACAAGCCGGACATCCATTTCATCCGCCGCGTCACGACGAGCGACGGCAAGGTGCTCTACGAAAATAATGGCGGCGGTGCGCCGCGCGTCGTCAAGCCCGATGTCGTCGGCATGATGAACTCGATGATGACCGGCACGGTCGAGATCGGCACGGCCAGGAAGGCGGCGTTCGCGTGGCCGGCCGCCGGCAAGACCGGCACCAGCCAGAACTCGCGCGACGCCTGGTTCATCGGCTATACCGCCAACCTCACCACCGGCGTCTGGTTCGGCAATGATGACGGCAGCGCGATGAAGAAGGTCACCGGCGGCGCGCTGCCGGCGCAGGCCTGGCACGAATTCATGGTCGCCGCCCATGAGGGCGTGCCGGTGCGGCCGCTGCCCGGAACCTGGAAGTCGACGCCGCCCGACACCATCGTCCCAGACGACATACCGTCCGACACGGCGCCGCCGGTCGCTTCCGTCGGCCAATCGGCGCCGCCTGCGGCAGCTACCCAGCCGGCTTCGCGTCCCGCGCGCCCTGCCGAGACGGTCGATGCCGGCGGCCTGGCCATGCCGGGCGTCGACAGCGCCACCGGATCGATCAAGCATCCGGTGCCGCCCGGCAATGTCGGCGGCCCGGTCAAGAAGCGGCAGACCTCGATTCTTGACATCCTGACCGGCGGCTGAGCGGCGATCCCCCTCGCAACCGCGACGATGTTCCGCTACATGTCCGCCTGGAGACAAGCGACATGGCTGAACTCGACACCAGAAAGACGATCGTGCTGACCGGCGCCAGCCGTGGCATCGGCCATGCCACGGTCAAGCGCTTTTCACGCGAAGGCTGGCGCGTCATCACCTGCTCGCGCCAGGCCTTTGCCGAGGACTGCCCGTGGCCGGCCGGCCCGGAAGACCACATCAAGGTCGACCTCGCCGACCAGGAGGACGTCGGCATCGCCATCTCCGAGATCCGCCACCGGCTGGAGGCGCATGGCGGGCAGCTGCATGCGCTGGTCAACAATGCCGGCATCTCGCCGAAGCTCAAGGACGGCAACAGCCGCATGAACTCGATCGACACGCCGATGCATGTCTGGCGCGACGTCTTCCAGGTGAATTTCTTCGCCCCGATCATGCTGGCGCGCGGACTGTTCAAGGAGCTGGCATCGGCCAAGGGCTCGATCGTCAACGTCACCTCGATCGCCGGCACCCGCGTGCACCCCTTCGCCGGTACCGCTTATGCGACGTCGAAGGCGGCACTCGGCTCGCTGACACGCGAGATGGCGCATGATTTCGGCCCGCACGGCATTCGCGTCAACGCCATTGCGCCGGGCGAGATCGACACCGCGATCCTGTCGCCGGGCACCGAAAAAATCGTCGAGACAATTCCGCTGAGAAGGCTGGGCACCACGGCGGAAGTTGCCGACATCATCTTCTTCCTGTGCTCGCAGCAGGCGTCCTACGTGACCGGTTCGGAAATCCACATCAATGGCGGCCAGCACGTTTGAGCGGTGAGCTTACGCGGTCGACTTCTCAGCTGTCTCTAACGGTACCGCCGGTGCCGTCGCATGTCCGATCACTACTTCGACGATCCCGCGGGCGATCTCCCGTTCGCCCATGATGACGGTGTCGGCACCAAGGCCCTTGAGGTGCTCGACCTCGGCATCGGAATGGGCGCGGGCGATGATCTCGATTGTCGGATTGGCGGCGCGGGCGCGCAGCACGACCTGCCCGGCCTCGAAGGCGTTGGGAATGGCCAGGATCAGCCGCTTCGCGCCCTCGGGGTTCGATGCGGCGAACACGTCGCCATTCGCCGCGTTGCCGGCCACGGTTTCGATGCCGTCGGCCTTGAGCTTCGCCAACGTCTTGTCGGCATCCTCGATGACGAGGAAGGGCAGGGCGGCCTGCCTCAGCGCCGTGCCGACGAGGCTGCCGACGCGGCCGTAGCCGATCAGGATGGTGTGGCCGGTCAGCCTCGTCCTGGGCGGTGGGCCATCCTCCTTCGCAGGCGCCGCGACCGAAGCCACCTGGCCGGGCTAGGTCGCCGGGCCGATCGGCCTTGCTTCGCCGGGCGCCGCCGTCCCGCCGGCGCGTGCTTCCAGCCAGGGTTTCATCCGGTCGACGGCAAGAAACATCAGCGGATTGAGGACGATCGACAGGATGGCGCCGGCGAGGATGAGGTCGCGGCCTTGTTCGGGCAGCAGCTTCAGCCCGACACCGAGTTCGGCAATGAACGAGAATTCGCCGATCTGGGCAAGGCTTGCCGAAATCATCAACGCGGTTGCGATCGGATAGCGGAAAACGACGACGATGACGAAGGCTGCCAGCGACTTGCCGATAACGATGATGGCCAGCGTCGCCAGGATCGGCCAGCCATTGCTGATCAGGCTGAACGGGTCGAACAACATGCCGACCGAGACGAAGAACAGCACGGAAAAAGCGTCGCGCAGCGGCAGCGATTCCTCGGCCGCGCGGTGGCTGAGCTCGGATTCGCTCATGATCATGCCTGCGAAGAAAGCGCCGAGAGCCAGCGACACGCCGAACAGCTTGGCCGCGCCGAAGGCGACGCCAAGCGCAATCGCAATCACCGCCAGCCGGAACAGTTCGCGCGATCCGGTATGGGCGACGTAGTGCAGGATCCAGGGGATAAGCCGGCGGCCGACCACCAGCATGACCACGACAAAGGCCGCGACCTTGGCCAGTGTGATGCCGACGACGCCCCAGACGCCGTAGCTCGTCGGCAGCGACAGCAGACCGCTGGAGTGTACATCCACCTGCTCTTGGCCGCCGAGCACGCCGGCCAATGCCGGCAAAAGCACCAGCGCCAGCACCATGGCGAGATCCTCGACGATCAGCCACCCGACGGCGATGCGGCCGCGCTCGGTCTCGATCAGCCGCCGCTCCTGCAGGGCGCGCAACAGCACCACCGTCGAGGCCACGGAAAGCGCCAGGCCGAAGACCAGCCCCGCGCCCATCGACCAGCCGAGCATCCAGGCAAGGCCGGCGCCAAGGGCTGTCGCGAAGCCGATCTGCACAATGGCGCCGGGCACGGCGATGGCGCGGACCGACAACAGGTCCTTCAGCGAGAAATGCAGGCCGACGCCGAACATCAGCAGGATGACGCCGATCTCGGCCAGTTCATTGGCAAGGCCGGCATCGGCCACGAAACCCGGCGTGTTCGGTCCAACCAGAACGCCGGCGACGAGATAGCCTACCAGCGGCGGGACACGGAAGCGGTTGGCAAGTGCGCCGAAGATGAAAGCCAGCCCCAGACCGGCGACGATGGTGGCGATAAGGGGCGTGTCATGCGGCATTGTCTATGGAGCGCCTTCAGGAATTGCCATGTCGGATGTGCGCCGCCCAAAAGCCGCCGCCTTGGCAGTATGGAGGCTGGGACAGTCGCGAGACAACCCCGCATTCCCCATGAAATCGATGACAAGGCAGCAAAAGGCGGAGAGCCGGCAAGCGTTGCCAGCCGGCGGCCTGCTCCAGGCAGGCGACGGAAACGAAAGTTGCGCGCCGCCGATGCCCCGATCAGGTTGCCTGCAGCAGGCTCTCGATATCGGGTATGCTGTGGTTGGTCAGCGTCTTTGGAATTTCGGCCGTTATCTTGTCGGTGACCTCCTTGTGCAGCTTCCTGCGCATGTCGCCCAGCACCGCCGGCGGCGCGATCAGCACGATCTCCTTGAACGTGCCGCGATGCGCGAGCTTGTAGAGCCTGTCGGCAATCTCTTCGGCAAAACGCTCCTTGCCGAGACGGTGCCAGTCGGTGTCCTCGACCGCACTGCGGTGGACGGAAGGGCCGTCGCTGTAGCGGCCGGGGCGGTCCGTGCCTTGTTCTCGGGTTGCCGGATTTTCCTGCTCCATCTCGTGCACGACCTGAAGGTCGGGATATTGGACGTCTCCACGATTCTCGAGGAACAGCGCCTTTTCGCCATCTGCCACCACGATCCACAGTCCGCGTTTCAGTCTGACGTTGCTCATGGGGCGCTCCTTTTTTGATTTTTCGAGCCCATCGCCAAGCCTTTGCCGCAGGGGCATGACCGGGCCTGGGCCCAAAGGGCAAACGCGTGCCGAGGCGGGAATGTTCCGGTACTCGGACCCGGTATTCCGACAAGGGCCGGCGAGAGCGCCGGGCTGCCTTTGATGACTCGGTTGGCATCCGGCGGCTTTAATCTACTAAATTGGTAGAATTTAGAAAAATCTGTTTTGTGGCCGGCTCTGCCAGCCGCTACAAAGGCAGCGGATCAAGGGCCGCAACAGCAGCTTCAATCCCCTCCGCATTTGAATGTGGAATATTTTTCTCTTGGCCTTCATGCTTGCAGAAAAGAGATTGCCTGCTACGAAGCGATGCGCGAGTGGGTGCCTTCTGGTTTTTCGCGCCCCCGCGTAGAACTGGCAAACGGTTCCAAGGATTCCGCTCGTCATGCCGCAAGCCACGCCCAAGCTCAATGCCTTTCCCGTCTTCATGCGGGTCGAGGGCGAAGCCGTAGCCATCGTCGGCAGCGGCGAGGAGGCGCTGGCCAAGGCGCGGCTGCTCGCTCAGTCGAGCGCTGTGCTGCGCATCGTAAGCGATGCCGCAAGCGCCGATCTGCTGGCCTTTATCGCCGAGACGGGGGCCACCTACATTGCCGACGCCTACGATGCAGCACATCTCGCCGGTGCGGTGATGGTGTTTGCCGCCAGCGGCAATGAGGCGCTCGACCGCCGCGTTGCCGGGGATGCGCGCCGGCTGGGCATTCCGGTCAATGCCGTCGACCGGCCGGACCTTTGCGATTTCTTCACGCCGGCGCTGGTCAACCGCGCGCCGGTCGCCATCGCCATCGGCACCGAAGGCGCCGGCCCGGTGCTGGCGCAGATGCTGCGCAGCCGCATCGACCGCATGCTGTCGCCCTCGCTCGGGCCGCTCGCAGCCCTTGCCGCATCGTTTCGCGGCGCCGCCGAAAAACTGCTGCCGAAAGGCAATGCCCGCCGCCGCTTCTGGAGCGATTTCTTTGGCGGCGCGCCGGCCCGTGCCGTGGAGGCCGGCGAGCTTTCGCAGGCGCATGATGCCGCCGTCGGCCTGCTGCTTTCGAACGAACCGGCATCGGGCCATATCGCGCTTGTAGGCGCCGGTCCCGGCGCCGAGGACCTTTTGACGCTGCGCGCCCATCGCCTGCTGATGGAAGCCGACGTGATCGTCCATGACGCGCTGGTGCCGGAGGCGATCGTCGCCATGGGCCGCCGCGATGCCGAGCGCCTGCCGGTCGGCAAGCGCAAGGGCTGCCATTCCAAGAGCCAGGCCGAGATCAATACGCTGCTGGTCGAGCTTGGCCACGCCGGCAAGCGCGTCGTGCGGCTGAAGTCCGGCGACCCGCTGGTGTTCGGACGGGCCGGCGAGGAGATGGCGGCACTTCGCGATGCCGGCGTCGCCTACGAAGTGGTTCCGGGCGTCACCGCGGCCTTCGCCGCCGCCGCCGATTTCGAACTGCCGCTGACGCTGCGCGGCGTGTCGTCGTCGATGGTGTTCACCACTGGCCACGACCTCAAGGGAAATTCGCTGCCCGACTGGGCAAAGCTCGCCATTTCCGGCGCGACGGTCGCCGTCTATATGGGGCGCTCGGTCGCCGCCGAGGTCGCCGGCCGGCTGATCGAAGCCGGCCTGTCGCCGGATACCGCCGTCGCCGTGGTCGAGAATGCCAGCCTTGCCAACCGCCGCCGTTTTCATGGCACGCTGGCCGACCTGCCGTCGCTGGAGGCGCGCGCCGACCTCAGCGGCCCGGTGATGACCATCATCGGCGACGCGGTCGCCGGCGCCAATTTCGAACGGTCCGAGCCGCTGGCGGCACACAGGCAGGAAAGCGTGGCCCGTGCTGCCGCGCAAGGAGTGAACCAATGAAAGTCCTGACCGCGAACCGCCTCGCCGACGGCATAGCCGTCTGGTACGCCAATGGCGGCTGGGCCGAGACCATCGACCATGCCGACATCGCCCATGACAAGGCGGCCGAGGACCGGCTGGAGGCGATCGGCGCCAAGGCCTCCGCCGACAACGAGGTGGTCGACGTCAATCTGATCGACGTGACCGTGGTCAACGGCACGGTCGAGGCGGTCCGGCTGCGTGAAAAGATCCGTGCCGCCGGCCCGACCACCCGCAACGATCTGGGCAAGCAGGCCCGTCCGCAGGCCGCACGCGCGGCATAGATGACACAAGCATGATCCCGATCATGCTCGAACGAAGAAAATAACGGGCGGACGCGCCCGGAAAGACCTGGATATGTACCGTTACGATGAGTTCGACCACGATTTCGTCAAGGCCCGCGTCGCCGAGTTCAGCGACCAGGTCGCACGGCGGCTTGCCGGCGAGATCACCGAGGACCAGTTCCGGCCGCTTCGGCTGATGAATGGCGTCTATCTGCAGCTGCATGCCTATATGCTGCGCATCGCGGTGCCCTACGGCACGCTCAACAGCAAGCAGCTGCGCATGCTCGGCCACATCGCCCGCAAATACGACAAGGGTTATGGGCATTTCACGACGCGCCAGAACATCCAGTTCAACTGGCCGGCGCTGTCGGACATTCCGGCGATCCTGGCGGATCTGGCAAGCGTCGAGATGCACGCCATCCAGACCAGCGGCAACTGCATTCGCAACGTCACCGCCGACCACTTCGCCGGCGCCGCCGCCGACGAGGTTGCCGATCCGCGCCCCTATGCCGAAATCCTGCGACAATGGTCGTCGGTGCATCCGGAATTCTCGTTCCTGCCGCGAAAGTTCAAGATCGCGGTGACCGGCGCCGAGCGCGACCGCGCCGCCATCCAGACGCACGACATCGGCCTGCACCTGAAGAAGAACGCTGCCGGCGAGCTCGGTTTCGCCGTCTATGTCGGCGGCGGCCAGGGCCGCACGCCGATGGTCGCCAAGAAGATCCGCGACTTCCTGCCCGAAGCGGATCTGTTGTCCTATTGCACAGCGATCCTGCGCGTTTACAACCTCTACGGCCGTCGCGACAACAAATTCAAGGCGCGCATCAAGATCCTGGTCCATGAGACCGGCGTCGAGGAGATCACCCGCCAGGTCGAGGCCGAATGGCAGGAGTTGAAGGACGCCGAGCTGAGGCTGCCGGAAGCCGACATCCGCGCCATCGACGCCTATTTCGCGCCGCCGGCGCTTGTCGACCGGCCGGAAGGCGACGAGGCGGTCAAGCTTGCCCGGCTCGACTCCAAGAGCTTTTCCGAATGGCTGGACCAGAATGTGGTCACCCATCGCCATCCCGACTACGCGGCGGTGACCATCTCGCTCAAGGGCATCGGCGAGACGCCGGGCGACGCCTCCGACAGCCAGATGGAAGCGGTCGCCGACATTGCCGAAAAATATTCCTTCGACGAGCTGCGCGTCAGCCACGAGCAGAACCTGATCCTGCCGCATGTCGCGCGTGCCGACCTCAAGGCGGTCTACGACGCGCTTGTCGATATCGGGCTGGCGACGGCCAATTCCAACCTGATCAGCGACATCATCTCCTGTCCCGGCCTCGATTATTGCGCGCTGGCGACGGCGCGCTCGATTCCCGTGGCGCAGGAAATCTCGCGGCGCTTCGCCTCGCTGGAGCGCCAGCGCGAGATCGGCGAATTGAAGCTGAAGATCTCCGGCTGCATCAATGCCTGCGGCCATCACCATGTCGGCCATATCGGCATCCTCGGCGTCGAGAAGAAAGGCGCCGAGCTCTACCAGGTGACGCTCGGCGGCTCGGCCGACGAGAACACTTCGGTCGGCGAGATCATCGGCCGCGGCTTCAGTTCGGAAGAGATCACCGATGCCATCGAGCAGATCGTCGAGACCTATCTCGGGCTTCGACTGGACAGAAACGAAAGATTCATCGACGCCTACCGCCGAGTCGGTCCCGCGCCGTTCAAGGAGGCGCTCTATGCTGGCGAAACCAAGGCCGCTTGACCGGATCGTCGACGTCGAGGCCGGCATCGCCGCGGAAGCGGCGGGCCTCGACGCGCTCTATGGCCACCTGAAGCCGCTGGAGATCATCGAGCGATCGGCCCGGGAATTCTTTCACGGCGAAATCGCCGCCGTCTCGTCCTTCGGCGCGGATTCGGCGGTGCTGCTGCACATGATCGCCGAGATCGACCGCACGCTGCCGGTGATCTTTCTCGACACCGGCAAGCATTTCGAGGAAACGCTCGGCTATCGTGACGCGCTGGTCGCCGATTTCGGGCTGACCGATATCCGGGTGATCAGGCCCGACGATGCGGCGCTGGCAAGGATCGACCCGACCGGCAATCTGAATGAGACCGACACCGACGCCTGCTGTGACGTGCGCAAGGTCGAGCCGCTGGCGCGCGGCGTCGAGCCGTTCCGCGCCTGGTTCACCGGACGCAAGCGCTTCCAGGCGGCGACTCGGGCAGCGCTCCCGGTGTTCGAGGCGGTCGGTTCGCGCATCCGCATCAATCCGCTGGCGCACTGGACGACATCAGACCAGGCCGGCTACATGCGCGCGCATGCGCTGCGTGAAAACCCGCTGGTCGCCTATGGCTATCTGTCGATCGGCTGCTTCCCATGCACGCAGCCGGTGCAGCCGGGCGACGACGCGCGCAGCGGCCGCTGGGCCGGGCACGCCAAGACCGAATGCGGCATTCATTTGTCGGGGCTGGAAAGGTCGCTGACCGACGCCTCGCTTTAGGGTATGTTGATATTCAGGTGATGCCGGCGTGCAAACGGCGGCTTCCTGCGCTTCCGGCCTTCGCCGGCCGAAGCATTCATGATAGTGACGAAGGAGTTAAGGCTACGGCCGGCATAGGCCGGTGCTCACGTACCAAAAGTACGCTCCGCTCCGGTTCTCGGAAGCCACCATTTTCGGCTCGGCCTGACCTGAATCTCAACACACCCTGAGGTGTTTTGCACTTTAGAATCTTTGGACTTGGGAATTTCTTGATGAGCGACTTGATAGCCGAAAACGCCACGCGGCTGTGGACACCGAATGGGTTCCGCGAGGACGAGTGGGTTCATGCCGAAAGCGCCGAGGCGCTGGTCGGCAACGGCCGCTTCATCCTGCCGCTGCAGGCGTTTCTCAGCCTCGATCCGGAGGTGCGGCGGTCGGCGAAGGAACGCATCGGCGTGCTGCTGCAGCCTGGCGACCAGCTCGAAAAGATCGCAGGTCTGCTCGATCAGCTGTCGCTGGTGGCGCTGGCCTTCCCGGCGTTCAATGACGGCCGCTCGTTCTCCAAGGGCGAATTGTTGCGCAACCGTTACCACTTCACCGGCGCCATGCGCGCCACCGGGCAGGTGCTGGTCGACCAGCTGCCGCATATGCTGCGCCTCGGCTTCGACGAATTCGAGATCTCGCACCCGGTGCTGCTGAAGCGGCTCGAGCAAGGCCGCACCGGCGGACTGCCGCTGTTCTACCAGCCGGCGGTGAAGCCGGAGGCCAAAGGCCCGAAATATTCCTGGCGGCGGGTGCGCGCCGGCTGATCCGCTCCAGGGGGCCAGAAGCCCTATCTGGTCGGACCACATTCCCGATTCAGCCTTTTATTTTGCGCCTCTCCGCCTTAGGATAGGCCCATTATTTCGCGATCCGAATAAATGTGGCCACAAGGGAGGAACCGGGTATGGCTGGCAAGAAGATATTGATGCTCGTTGGCGAGTTCAGCGAGGAATACGAGATTTTCGTCTTTGAACAGGCCATGCATGCGGTGGGCCACACCGTCCACGTCGTCTGTCCGGACAAGAAGGCCGGCGATGTCCTGAAGACCTCGCTGCACGACTTCGAAGGACACCAGACCTATACGGAAAAGCTCGGCCATGACTACATCCTCAACAAGACGTTTTCCGAGGTCAATCCTGCCGAATACGACGCCGTCTACGCAGCGGGCGGGCGCGGGCCGGAATATATCCGTATCGACAAGCGCGTGCAGGCGCTGGTGCGGCATTTCCATGAGACGGGAAAACCGATCTTCACCATCTGCCACGGCGTGCAGATCCTGATCGCGGTCGACGGCGTGGTGCGCGGCCGCGAGGTTGCGGCGCTGCAATATTGCGAGCCGGAAGTCACGCTGGCCGGCGGCATCTATATCGATGTTGCGCCGACCGGCGCCCATGTCGACGGCAATCTTGTGTCGGCCAAGGGCTGGCCGGGCCTTGCAGCGTTCATGCGCGAATGCCTGAAAGTGCTGGGCACCGAGATCCGCCAGGGCGAGATCCTGATGCGCGACCAACGCCGGGCGGCTTGAGCTGGAATTTTGGAGCCCGCCGCACCCCTAATGCATGTCGCGCAAAAGTGTTCAGCGGTTTTGCGATAACGGCATGCATAAACAAGAACCTAAAGCGCGTCGCATGAGGCCGGTCGAGCGCGACGCGCTTTAGGTGCGGCGGTGCGTCTACACGCCCATCCGCGCTTCGCGGAATGACACCAGCTTGCTGCGGCTCTCGTCCCACAGCGCCAGCTTGACGCAGCGCAGGCTGTCGAGAAGCGTGACGCGGCCGATCTCACGCAGTTCCGGATAGTCCCTCAGCACTTCCGGAAGCCGGTAGCATGGCACCTTGGCCGAGAGGTGGTGCACGTGGTGGACGCCGATATTGCCGGTAATCCAGTTCAGCACCGGCGGCAGGTCGTAATAGGACGAGCCGTGCAGGGCTGCGTGCTGGAATTCCCACTCGGAGTCCTTTGTCCACTCCGTCTCCTCGAACTGGTGCTGGACATAAAACAGCCAGATGCCGGCCGATCCGGCGAGGATGACGATCGGCAAATGCACGACAAGGAACGCGCCAGGGCCAACGAACCAGATGAGCAGCGCGGCGATGACCGCGATAGCGAGATTGGTCGACATCGACGACACCCAGGGGGTGAGGCCGCCCCGCATCATGCCCAACGGCAGTCTCTGCTCGAAAATGAAGATCCATATCGGGCCAAGGCCAAACATCACCAGCGGATGGCGATAGAGGCGATAGGCGAGTCGGCCCCGCCACGACAGTTGCCGGTATTCGGCGACGGTCAGTGTCTTGATGTCGCCGGTGCCGCGCTCGTCGAGATTGCCGGCGCTGGCGTGATGGGTTGCGTGGGCGCGGCGCCAGCAATCGTAGGGCGTCAGTGTCAGCACGCCAAGCACGCGGCCGATCCAATCGTCGGCATAGCGGTTGGCAAAGAAGGACCCGTGGCCGCAATCGTGCTGGATCATGAATATCCGCACCAGAAAGCCGGCTGCCGGCAGGATGAGGACCAGACCCCACCAATGGCCATAGGCATAGGCGGCCGAGGACAGTGCCCACAGCGTGGCGAAGGGGATGAGGGTGATGGCGAGTTCGACGGCGCTGCGACGCCTGTCGGGCTTTTTATAGCGCGACAGGATTTTCAACCAGGCGCGCTTGCTGTTTGCCACAGCTTCGGGGGAAATCATGTTCATCATGAAACATAGGCGGAGCGGGGCGCTGCCGCAAGGCGGAGATCACGCAAAGTTACTGCGCGTAAATGTCGCGCGATGGCAAGGAATGCCGGCCACAATCGCCGGGCGCGGCGCCGGCGACGGTGTCTACCGACGGCGCCCGCCTGCGGCCACCTTGGCTTCCACGCCGTCCAGGCGGTCGAGCAATTCCTTCAGACGGTCGGGAATATCGGACTCCGTGCGGAAAGCCGGCAAGGTGCGCAGAAAGCGCTTGGTCGCCTCAGTGCCGAGCTGGCGCCGGATATCGGCAGCGAGCCCGTCGCGTTTTTCGCCGTTCCTGCGGGGCATCATCTCAAAATCCTGTGTCGGCTTCGAAACTCTTCCAAGGGAGGAATGGTTCCCGCATTGTAGTAGCCTGGCAAGCAAAGCCGTCGGGTACGGTAAAGTTTGAATTAAAATCGAAAGGTTTGCGCCGTCGGCCATCAAGCCACGACAGCGGCTACAGTATCGCTTGCCCCTTGATTTTTGGCCGCTAAACCTCGATATCGGGCGCAAATCCACACCATTCGAAAATGACGGGAAACGGCGATGAGCGACCAGGCAAAAGACGAACGCGTGCCCGATGAAGCCGAGAAGACCGAGGCTGCCGCGGAGCCAAGGGAAGGTGGCGTCGACAGCGACTATGAAGCGCTTGTGCGGCTTCTGAAGGAAAACGAAGAGCTGAAGGATCGCGCGTTGCGCGTCGCGGCCGACATGGAGAATTTGCGCCGCCGCACGGCCCGAGACGTCCACGATGCGCGCGCCTACGCGGTTGCCAACTTTGCACGCGACATGCTGTCGGTATCAGACAATCTGCGCCGTGCGCTGGATGCCATCCCGGAGGAGGCCAAGGCGTCCGGCGATGCCGGGTTCAAAGCGCTGATCGACGGCGTCGAGATCACCGAGCGCGCCATGCTGTCGGCGCTGGAACGTCACGGCGTGAAGAAGCTCGAACCCGAGGGCGAGAAATTCGATCCGAATTTCCACCAGGCGATGTTCGAGGTGCCCAATCCCGACGTACCGGCCAACACGGTCGTGCAGGTCGTGCAGCCCGGCTATTCGATCGGCGAGCGTGTGCTGCGGCCGGCCATGGTCGGCGTCGCCAAGGGCGGCCCCAAGCATGTAGCAAGCGAAGCGCCGGTCGAGCCGGGGCCGGTCAACGAGCAGGCTGAGAAGGATGCGTAAGTTAGGGGAGTAGGGGAATAGGGCAATACGGGAGTAGGGAATAACGCTACGTAAGGTAAGGTAGAGCAATTGCCTACTCCGGCCGTTGCCTTCTCTCCGCCTACTCCCCTATTCCCCTACTGCCCTACTCAGGCCGCAAACCGCTGCGCTTCCCCGCCATAATAATTGACGTAGCGGGCGCCGATCTCCTTGACTGGCATCACCACGAACACGTCGACCGTCGAGAATTCACGGTCGATGACGCAGCCGTCGCCAATGCGCGCGCCGACGCGCAGATAGCCCTTGACCAGCGGCGGCATCGCGGCGATCGCTGCCTTGGCATTGACGGCCTCGATCGGCATCAGATCCATGGAACAATAGCGCCCGGCGACGGCACGCACGTCCCACGATGAATTCGTCCGGCAGTGGTGGGCAAGATAGGTCAGCGCCTCGGCATGTGCGGCCGGCACGGTGCCGTGGAACGACGCGCAGCCGGTCATCACGCCGATGCCGTAATGGTTGATATAGGCCCAGATGCCTTGCCACAGCGCCTCGATGGTGCGCTTCGAGCGGTATTCCGGCAGAACGCAGGAGCGGCCGAGCTCAAGGAAGCGCTGGCCTGGATGCCGCGCGATCAGCTTGGTCAGCTCGAATTCGCCTTCGGAATAGAAGCCGCCGGCGGCCGCGGCAATCTCCTGCCGCAGCAGGCGGTAGGTGCCGACGATGCGGCGGTGCTCGGGGCCGGAAAGCGAAGTGTCGAAGACCAGCAGATGGTCGCAGAGGGGATCGAAGCGATCGGCATCGCGGCGGTCCTGCATCTGGAACAGGTCCTTCCTGGCACCAAGCTCGTCGTAGAACACCCGGTAGCGCACTTCCTGCGCGGCAGCGATCTCGGCCTCGTTGCGGGCGAGCCGCACTTCGAGATTGCCGATGCGGCCGAGCGATGCGCCTTTTATGACGGCATCGGCGTTCCGGCCGACGAGCAAAGGCCCGCTGGCGTTCGGCCGAGCATCACATTCCGGCATGACTGTATGCACGAGTGATTCTCCTTCGAGCCATCCCTCTTGGCACGGGGATACGTTGTAGGTGCAACAGGATTGTGACAGTACCGTGATACGGCTCTGCGGGCAATACTTCGTCGGCTGGGTAATCTATCAACCGTCTATGTTGTGCCTCAGGCGGCCACTTGGCCCTCGACCGCATGAACCAGGGCATCGGGGTCGAGCGGCTTGGTGACGAAGCCGCTGGCACCGTGAGCGAGCACGGCGTGGCGGGTCTTTTCCTGGCTGTCGGCCGACAGCACCATGATAGGCACCGGCGGCACCGCGGTCTCCTCCTCATGGCGGCGGATGGCGGCGATGGCGTCCAGACCGTCCATGACAGGCATGTGCAAGTCCATCAGCACCACGTCGTAGCGGTGCTTGTGGCCGGTGCTGATGACCGCCTCGACCGCGGCTTTGCCGTTGCCGACCACTTTCACGCGATGCCCGGCCTTCAGCAGCGTGGCGCGAGCCAGCATGGCGTTGATGTCGTTGTCCTCGGCGATCAGCACTGACAGGCCCTGCTGGCGGCCGCCAATGGCGTGCCCAGCCTGCGCGCCGCGCTTTTGCGGTTGTGGCTCTGCGATGACCGGCGCATGGCTGGTCAAAAGCACGCGCAGCAATGTCTCGCCGCGCACCGGCCTCGCCAGGAAGGTGGCGTAACCGTTGGCACGGAATTCGCCAAGCATGCCGCGGTCGGTCGGCGCGATCAGCGTCACCGCCTCGCAATCGGCAAATCCGCCCTGGCGCAGGCGCCTGAGCAGCCTGCCGTCGCTTTGCTCCATGGCAGCATCGATCAGCAGCACGTCGCAGCCCTCGGCGAAAGGGGTGGCCTGGGCGGCGGTGGTGGCCAGATCGACCGTGCCGCCATTGGCGCGAATGGTGCGGGCGATGGCTTCGGCCTCGACCAGGTTCTTCGACACGATCACCGCATGCCGGCCCGACAGCGGGTCCTGGCGGATCTGCGGCGCCTCGACGGCGGAAATAGCGGGAATATCGAAGACGAATTCGGACCCCTGGCCAAGCCGGCTCGACACAGAGATGGTGCCGCCCATGGCGGTCACCAGGCGCTTGGAAATGGCGAGACCGAGCCCGGCACCGCCATGCGCACGGGTCGAGGTGCCGTCAGCCTGTTCGAAGTCCTCGAAGATGCGCTCCATGTCCTCCTCGCGCAGACCGGGGCCGGTGTCGGTGATAGTGAAGCGGATGCGGTTGGTGGTTTCGGTGCGGACGCGGGCGATGCTCGCCAGGACGCCGCCGCTGTCGGTGAACTTGACGGCGTTGCCGATGAGGTTCAGCAGCACCTGCCTGACCCTGCCGGGGTCGGCGGTGATCAGCTGCGGCACGTCGGGTTCGACATGACAGCCGAGGCCGATATCCTTGGCAAAAGCCCGCGCCGCCAAAAGCTCGATGACATTGTCGGCGATCTCGCGCACCGACATCGGCTGCGGTTCGGGATCGAAGCGGCCGGCCTCGATCTTGGAATAGTCGAGCAGGTCCTCGATCAGCGCCAGCAGCGCGCTGGCCGAGGTCGAGATGGCGCCGACATAGGTCCGCTGCTCGGCCGAAAGGCTGGTGTCGGCGAGAAGCCGGGCCATGCCCATGATGCCGTTCATCGGCGTGCGGATCTCGTGGCTGACGGTGGCGAGGAAGCGCGATTTGGCCTGGCTCGCATGTTCGGCTCGCTCGCGGGCGGTGATCAGCGAGGATTCGGCGCGTTTGCGGGCAGTGATGTCACGGGCGATGGCGCGATGCGAAACGGCGCCGCTGTCCTTGTCGCGCACCGACAGCTCGATCCAAGAGAACCAGCGTGGGCCGTCCGGCGTGCGAATGGCGACATCGGTGGAACTCAGGCATTCATGGTCGGAAAAGGCGGCGTCGGGGACGATGCCGACATCGATGCCTAGTTCGGCCAGGGTCTTGCCGGCAAGGTCGCGCTGGTCGGTTTCGACAAGGTCGGCGAAAACCTTATTGGCGTAGACAATGTGGCCGTCGCGGTCACGATGGACGACGAGATCGCCGAGTGCATCGATCAGACCGCGAAAGCGCTCCTCGCTCTCCTGCATCTCCCACATGCGGTCGGCCAGCGTCTCGATCTCGGCGCGGCTGCGGGCGGTCGTGGCATCGAGAAGGGCCACCGCGCGGCGCTCGGTGCGCCTGTTGCGCAGATGCATGGCGAGCCCGGCGATGGCTGTCGCCCAAAGGCCGATGGTGATGAAGATCGGCGCTCCGGTCAGATGCGACAGGCCCGCCAGCACGACGATGGCGACGAGCGTCAGGAAGGGCAGGCCTTCGCGATTGGCGGCCGGCAGTTCCGGCGCCAGCGGCGGCGCGGCGACAAGCTGCCGTCCTGGCGCCTCGGGAGCCGTCCCGTCGGCCCGTTCGGCTGGTTCCGCCTCTCTGATGCCGGGTTCCGCAATCATACGGAACTCCTGCCAGACAGAGCTTATCGAAGGTTGTGGTTGATCGTTCGAATTTTAGCGGTCGCGCTCTTTTTTGTCCCTTTGGGGGCTCACATATCCACCACCACGCGGCCGCGGATCTTGCCCTCGACGATGTCATGCGCGGCGCCGATGATGCCGTCGAAGCCGATGCTCGTCGAGAGGCTGGCAAGCTTTGCGTGATCGAGATCGGCGCCGATGCGGCGCCAGGCCTCGAGGCGGACCGCCTTGGGCGCCATCACCGAATCGATGCCGAGCAGCGAGACGCCGCGCAGGATGAAGGGGGCGACGCTTGCCGGCAGATCCATGCCGCCGGCAAGGCCGCAAGCGGCGACGGCGCCGCCATAGGAGGTCATCGACAGGACGTTGGCCAGCGTGTAACTGCCGACCGCATCGACGCCGCCGGCCCAGCGTTCCTTGGCGAGCGGTTTTGCCGGCTGGACAAGCTCGTCGCGTGAAATCACTTCCGCGGCGCCGAGGTCGATCAGATAGGGGCTTTCGGCAGCGCGGCCGGTCGAGGCGATGACGTGATATCCCAGGCTGGACAGGATCGAGACCGCGACCGAGCCGACGCCACCGGCAGCGCCGGTCACCACCACCGGGCCGCGATCGGGCACGATGCTGTGGCGCTCCAGCGCGATGACGCAAAGCATGGCGGTGTAGCCCGCGGTGCCGACCGCCATCGCATCATGCGGGCTCATTCCGTCCGGCAGCGGCACCAGCCAGTCGCCCTTGACGCGGGCGCGTCCGGCAAAGGCGCCGAAATGCGTCTCGCCGACGCCCCATCCGTTCAATATGACCTTGTCACCCTTGCGCCAGTCGGGATTGGAAGACGAGATGACGGTGCCGGCGAAATCGATGCCCGGCACCAGCGGCCAGCGGCGGATCACCGGCGCCTTGCCGGTAATCGCAAGACCGTCCTTGTAGTTCACCGTCGTCGCCTCGACCGTGACGGTGACGTCGCCCTCCATCAGGTCTGCCTCGATAAGCTCGGTCACCGCGACCGACTGGTTTTTCTCGGCGTCGCGCGAAACGAGGATGGCTTTGAAGGTTTCGGGCATTTTTTCTCCTCGGGCTTGCAGATCAGAATGTGCGGCGCCAGGCGAGTGAGGTCAATCGCTCGACGTACCGCGCCGCCAACCAATGAGCTCATCGAAGACGACCAGCACGGCACCGACCGAAATGAAGGCGTCGGCGAGGTTGAAGACGGCGAAGGACCAGACCGGCGTATGGAACAGGACATAGTCGATGACATGCCCATAGGCAGCGCGGTCGATCAGGTTGCCGAGCGCGCCGCCGACGATCAGTGCGAAGCCGATGCGGGCAAGCAGGTGGCCGGGCGGCGTGCGGGCCGCAAGATAGAGCACGAAAGCGACCACCAGAACCGCGACGACCACCAGGCCGGTGTCGCCGAAGGACGAAAACAGCGAGAACGCGATGCCGGTGTTGTAGGTGCGGTACAGCGCCAGGAACGGCAGCAGGTCGAGCCGTTCCTGAAAGGCAAGGCCGGTTTCGACCAGATATTTCAGCCACTGGTCGAGCGCTATCGCGGCGACGACCAGAAGAGCATACGGCCTCCAGGACTTCATGGTTTGCAGTTTCACGGTTTGAGATGTCACGATCTGGCGTCCTCCGGGCCGAGCTTCAGCGCGCCGCGCCGGATCTCGAACAGCATGACGCCGGTGGCCACCGCAAGGTTGAGCGAATCGGCGCGGCCGGCCTGCGGTATCCGCAGCAGCTTGTCGCAGCTTGCGGCAAGCTCGTCAGGCAGGCCTTGCTGCTCGTTGCCCATCATCAAAAGCACCGGGCCTTTTGAAAAATCGACCGAGCGGTAGTCGACCGCACCCTTCAGATGGGTGCCGGCGACAAGGCCGGGAAAGCTCTTTTGCCAGGCGAGGAAAGCCTCGGGCGTCGCCTTGGCGACCGGCACGGCGAAAATCGAGCCCATGGTGGCGCGCACCGTCTCGACCGAAAAGGGATCGGTGGTCTCGCCGACCAGTATGACGCCTCTGGCGCCGACGGCGTCGACCGTGCGGATGACGGTGCCGAGATTGCCGGGGTCGCGCACCCGGTCGAGCGCCACCCAGAGGTCGCCGTCACGGGCGCGGATGTCTTTCAGCGGCAGGAATTTCTGCGAGAACACGCCGACGACCATTTGCGGATTGTCGCGGCGGGTGATGGCAATCAGCACTTTTTCCGAAACTTCGAGCACGGTGCCGCCGGCGGCAACCGTGCGCGCCGCGACTTTTTCGACCGCCGCATTGCCGCGCCCGGCCTTGGCGAAGACCAATGTCCTGATCGACCAGCCGAGATCGAGCGCGTCGATGACCAGCTTCAGGCCTTCGGCCATGAAGGCATTCTGCTGGTCACGGAATTTCTTCAGCGCGAGTGCCTTGATGTCCTTGACCAGCGGATTGGCGAGGCTGGTGACTTCCTTCACCTGCCCTGGCGCTCCTGCGTGCCGTTCGTACGCACTCATTCAGGCCACCCAGCGTGAGAACAGCGAGGTCGACAGCGCCCGACCGGCAGATTTCTCGCGGATGATCAATTCGCCCGATTCGACCGTGCCGCCCATGCCGGCGAAGGTGTCGCGCATCAGGGCATGGATGGCGAAAAAAGAGGCGCGGATCGAATAGGCGGTCAGTACCACGGCGAGCGGCTTCGGCGTCAGGATCGCGCGGCAGATATCGGTCAGCGCCGGCAGGTCCTCGAACAGCTGCCAGACCTCGCCTTTCGGTCCGCGGCCATAGGCGGGCGGGTCGAACAGGATGATGTCGTAGCGGCTGCCGCGGCGCTCCTCGCGTTCGGCGAATTTCACGGCATCGTCGACGATCCAGCGGATCGGCTTTTGCGACAGGCCCGCCATCTCCTGGTTTTCGCGCGCCCAGCCGATCGCCTTCTTGGAAGCATCGACATGCGTGACCTCTGCGCCGGCACGCGCCGCCACCAGCGAGGCAAGGCCGGTGTAACCGAACAGGTTCAGCACCTTCACAGGCCGTTTTGCCGCCGCGATCAGTCCGGCCATGTGGTCCCAGTGCGAGGCCTGCTCGGGAAAGACGCCGACATGGCGAAACGACGTGAAGCGGCCGAGATAGTCGATGCCGTCGTGCTTCATCGGCCAGGTCTCGCCGAGCGGCGTCTTGGGGAAGCGCCAGCGGCCGATACCTTCCTCGTCGGTATCGCCGGTGAAAATGGCATCGGCGCGCTCCCAGTCCCTGGCCGGCAAAGCCTTTTGCCAGATCGCCTGGCCCTCCGGCCGAACGATGCGGTAGGGGCCGTATTGCTCGAGTTTTTCTCCGGCGCCGCTGTCGAGCAGCGCGTAGTCCTGATTGGGGCCGACCTCGAGGATCAGCGGCAGATGTTCGGCAGGCAGCGCGCCATCGCGGCGCGAGAGCAGGCGTGGCGCGGCTTTCGGCTCGGACCGGTCCTGCAGTTTAGGCTCCGAACCGGCGGTCAGGCCGGTGTCGCGCCGCCGCGGCTGCTCCGCCCCGCCCTTCGCGGACGGGCGGCTGTCGCGGCGTTTGTCGCGAAAAGGTTTCAAGAAGGCGCATCTCCGGAAGGCGGCTTGGCCGCTTCTGCCACAGCACATTGACCGGCGCAACAAAAGGGCTGCCGACGTGTGCAACCTGATCAGCCGCGCCTGATCTACAGCAGGCCGATTGCGAGCGCTATGAAACCAACGGCCTTGAAGCCGGTGACGACCATATGGCCGGTTTCCCAGCGGCTCCGGATAGTTTCGAAATTGTCCGGGATCGGTCCAGGCACCCAAGTGGCCAGGACATCGTTTGCCGGTTTGACCAGCGCAAACCACGCCACAAGCGCCATCAGATAAAGTACGGTGGCGGCCAAAACCCACCAGAATGCCGGGCGGTCGCTGCGCAGCATCCAGGCGAGAAGGCCCGGACAGACGATCGCCGCCACGTCCAGCGGTGCGCCGACAATCGCGAAGAATTGGAACTGAGCGTTGAAGACAGTGGTTTCACGCCAGAGCGAAGGCGACCATCTGGTCAGCCGCGGCACCGATTCCAGCACATGGGCGAAGGACGGCCCAAGGCTGAGCGCAGCGACGATGGCGGTCAAAACCGACCAGAACAACAGAAAACCGCGTATATCCATAATGGCCAGACAACGGCGTCAGACCGCAGACGTTCCGGTCGGCGATCATCTCGCTTGCCGCCGAAACCGCAGGCGCACTATCGTCCATTCAAATTGGGCATCCATCCAACCGGGTTGCGATCCATGTCCCGCGCCGAACGCCTGCTCGACCTGATCCAAATCCTGCGCCGGCATCGCCGGCCGGTCAGCGGCCGCAGCCTTGCGGGCGAAATGGGTGTGTCGATCCGCACGCTTTATCGCGACATCGCCACGCTGCAGGGGCAGGGCGCGCCGATCGAGGGCGAGGCGGGGCTGGGTTACGTGCTCAGGCCAGGCTTCATGCTGCCGCCCTTGATGTTCACCGATGAGGAGATCGAGGCGATCGTGCTTGGTTCGCGCTGGGTGGCCAAGCAGCCGGACTGGCGGCTTGCGAACGCCGCCACCGACGCGCTGGCCAAGATCGCCGCGGTGCTGCCGGACGATTTGCGCGAAGAGCTCGATGCCTCGACGCTGCTGGTCGGGTCGCGCACCCCGGTCACCGAAGGCATCGATCTCGGCGTGGTGCGGCAGGCCATCCGCGAGGAGCGCAAGCTGAGCTTTGTCTATCGCGACGCCGGCGGCGCTGCCTCCGAGCGCACCGTCTGGCCATTCGCACTCGGCTTCTTCGACAAGGTGCGCGTCGTCGCGGCCTGGTGCGAGATGCGCCAGGATTTCAGGCACTTTCGCGCCGATCGGATATCCGGCCTCAACGCCACCGAGATGCGCTATCCGCGCCGCCGTCAGGTGCTGCTCAAAGAATGGCGGGCGACGCTCGACACGCCAAGCTAAGGCTGCTGCTCAGTTAAGACTGCTGCCAGAATCTGGCAGTGGCGTACGCTATGCTCCTCCAGTCGAAACCATCTGGAGAGCAATTCATGACACCGCCCAATTTCGTCATCCTCTATGTCGACAAGCCTGAGCAAAGCGGCGCCTTCTACAGCGCGCTGCTTGGGCGGCAGCCGGTCGAGACCTCGCCGACCTTCGTGCTGTTCGTGCTCGACAACGGCTTCAAGCTCGGCCTCTGGTCGCGTCACACCGTGGAGCCGGCCGCCGCCGCAGCAGGCGGCGGCGCCGAGATCGTCTTTGCACTGGACACGCCGGATGCCGTCGACGCCACCCATGCCGAGTGGGCCGGCCGCGGGCTGAAAATTCTGCAGACGCCGACCGACATGGATTTCGGCCGCACCTTCGTCGCGCTTGATCCCGACAGCCACCGGCTGCGGGTCTATTGGCAAAGGGAGTAAGGGAGGAGGGCAGTAGGGGAGTAGGGGAGTAGGGCAGTAAGGCAGTAAGGCAGTAAGTGAGTACATAACAGGAAATATAGCTGGCGCGGCGCCGCACGATCAGTACGGTTTCCTACTCCCCTACTCCCCTACTCCCCTACTCCCCTACTCCCCTACTCCCCTACTCCCCTACTCTTGCCCGATACACGGCAATGCCGGCGGCGAGGTCCTCGAGGGCTGCGCCGACCGACTTGAACAGCGTGATCTCGTCGTCGTTCTGCCGGCCTTTTTTCTGGCCGCGCGCCAGTTCATAGAGGTCGGCGACGATGGCTTCCGGCTTCAGAACGCCGGAGGCCAGCGGCTGGACGATATCGCCGGCTTCCTTGGTGGCGCCGGCGCGGGTGTCGACATAGACGCGGGCGCGTACGATCGCGTCGTCGTCGCTTTCGCGCATCGCCGGTGTGAAGCCGCCGACCAGATCGACATGGGCGCCGGGCTTCAAGAGTGCCCCCGTGATCAGGGGCGTGGTGGTGATGGTCGCCGACGATACGATATCGGCCTTTCCGAGTTCGGCGTCGAGATCGCCTGCTGCTTCGGCCGAAAAACCCTCGGCACGCAATTTTGCCGCGACCTTTTCGGCATTGGCCGGCGTGCGGTTCCAGATGCGGATGTTCTTGATCGGACGCACCGTCGAATGCGCCTTTGCAAGGAATGGCGACAGCGCGCCGGCGCCGACCACCAGCAGCCGCGATGCGTCCTTGCGGGCCAGATAGGAGGCGGCCAGCGCCGAGGCGCAGGCCGTGCGCCACTGCGTCAGCCTCTGGCCATCGATCAACGCCTGCGGCTCGCCGGTGGCGCCGTCGAGCAACAGGTAAAGCCCCATCACCGCGGGCTTGCCGATGGCATTGTTGTCGGGCGACACCGTGACGATCTTGACGCCGATATGGCCATCGGCCGAGGTGCCGGCTGCGTTGAAGTCGGTCCAGGCCGGCATCAAAAGCAGCGTCGAGGCGGCGCCATCGGGCCGCTCGACCGTGTGATGGTGCCTGACCGGCTGCACGGCGCCGTCGCGAAAAGCGGCGCGCAACGTCTCGACCAGCCCGGAAAAGGTCAGCGCGCGGTCGACCTCGGCGGCGGAAATCGTCAGCATGAAAGGCTCCGTAGAGAAATAGGCCAGCTGCGCTTCAGGGAGCCGCGGCTCAGTTCATCGGCTTCGGCAAGGCCGGGCCCTGCGACGCGGTGGGCGCACGGCTGACCGCCTGACGCAGGTTCTCGGCCTCGGCGCCGCGCTGGCGCGCCAGCTTGCGGTAGCGGCCCTGCTTGATCCAGGTCGCCAGGCTGCCGACGATCATACCGATGGCCAGCGCCAGGAACAGGAAAATGAAGAGCGGCACGGTCAGCGTCAGCGCCGGATTGCCGGGATTGAACGGATCGAGTGTGAAGGCCACCGGTTCGCGGTTGGC
Source organism: Mesorhizobium sp. M1348 (assembly GCF_040317925.1). Taxonomy (NCBI): domain Bacteria; kingdom Pseudomonadati; phylum Pseudomonadota; class Alphaproteobacteria; order Hyphomicrobiales; family Phyllobacteriaceae; genus Mesorhizobium; species Mesorhizobium sp. M1348. The sequence goes on from NZ_JAMYLH010000001.1 coordinate 653,652, forward strand.
GACGGCCAACGCAATCAGGATGACGGCCAGCGGCACGAAAACCACGATGAGGAGAAAGCGATTGAACATGTTTTTCCGTTCGGAAGAAAAGGCAGGAGCGGTGGCGGGTGCCGCGCCTATTTGCCTCCGTTCAGCCTTTCACGCAATTCCTTGCCGGTCTTGAAGAACGGTACCCATTTCTCCTCGACCTCTACGGATTCGCCGGTGCGCGGGTTGCGGCCTGTGCGGGCAGGGCGGTTTTTCACCGAAAACGCGCCGAAGCCGCGCAACTCGACCCGGTTGCCCTCGGCAAGCGCGTCGGTGATTTCATCGAAGATGGCGCTGACAATGTTTTCGACGTCGCGCAGGAAAAGATGCGGATTGCGCGTGGCGATGATCTGCACAAGTTCGGATTTGATCATGAAAAGGCTCCCCGTGAAAGCAGTGCCGCCGAAATTATCAGAATGATTTTATTTGCTTTTTCACTCGTCCCAAGCGGTTCCTCAAGGGTGCCAGACGGAAACGAGACCGTCAAGAAACAAGCGGTCCACTCCAATTTCGTGAAGGACGTCGCCGCCATGGCCGGGCAGGCCAAGCGCAGCGCCGACGGTCTGCGCCATCGCCTTGGAGAACAGAAAACCACCACGTTTTTCCGTGTCCTTCCATTCCACCACCTTGAGCTTGGCATCGACACCCTTGCCTGCAAGCCAGTCGATCGCTTCGGCCTCGCCGCCGACCGCGTCGATCAATTTGTTGGTGACCGCCTGCCGGCCGGTGAAGATCGACCCGTCTGCGAGCGCCAGCGCCTCCGGCTTGGTCATGTTGCGGCGCTCGGCGACGATGCCGACGAACCAGTCGTAGCTGTCGAGGATGAGCTTGCGGACCATGGCGCGCTCATCGTCATTGGTCGGCTTGAAGGGAGAAGGCGAGGCCTTCAAGGGCGAAGATTTCACCTCCTCCAGCTTGACGCCGAGCTTGTCCATGAGGCCGCTGACGTCCGGGTACTGGATCAGCACGCCGATCGACCCGACGATCGAGGATTTGCGTGCGACAATATGGTCGGCCGCAGTGGCGATCATGTAGCCCGCCGAAGCCGCGAGCGTGCCCACCTCGGCCACCACCGGCTTGTCGGCGGCGAGCTTGCGCACTGCCTCATAGATCGACTCGCCACCGACGGTGGTGCCGCCGGGTGAATCGATCGACAGGATCACAGCCTTGACGCGCGGCGACTGACGGATGGCCTCCAGCCGCTTGATCAGTTCTTCGTCTTCGGTGATGGTACCTTCGATCTTGACCTTGGCGATGTGGTCGACAGCCGCGCCGGTGAAGTCGTCACCATAGATCCACGCCGAAAAGGCGATCAGCCCGGCTGCGGCGACGATGATCGCCGCAACACGCCAGAATGTCAGCTTGCGGCGCAAGCGGCGGCGGTCGATCAGGTCGTCGGCTCTCAATGCCATGGTCAGCCTCGTAGTCGGTGGGAGCAGATGCTTTTAAAGCAACCATTGGCGCCCGGCTACCGTTTCCTGACGGCCTTGCGCCAAAGGCCGTTAGGCATTCGCGGCAAGCCTCAACCTGTCACGTTCCACAGGCTCTAACACTGTGCCCCCATATCTGGTATGAGGTACAGGCTGCGCTGGGGCCATTTTCATAGTACAGGGGCGGCTGTCACATTTTTGCGGTTTTCCTCGGCTTGTGCTTGCTTGAGGGCGCCGGCACCCCACCTATAGGGCGGCCTGGCGGGCAGGGGTTTAGAAGAAGCAGTCATGTTAGCGGGACCAATCGAACCGACCAACACCGAGACGGAGTTGGCTCCCAAGGCCGCAGGCCGGGCGCGGGTCGACGCGTTTGACATTGCGCAGCGTCATTCGCGCCGGGTCCGGATCCTCAAGCTGGCCGTGCCGCTGGTCGCTGCCGTGATCGCGGTCGCGTTTCCGGTCTATTCCTATCTCATGGCTCCCGTTGCAATCGAGGTGCAGGCCGACGGCGGCGCTTTTGCCGATGGCAAGCTGGTGATGGCCAACCCCAAGCTCAACGGCTTCACCAAACAGAACCTGCCCTATTCGATGACAGCCCTGCGCGCCATACAGGATGTCAGCAAACAGGGCATCATCGATCTGGAAGGCATCAAGGCCAAGCTGCCGATTGCGGCCGACAACACGGCCGCCATCGATGCCACGCACGGCACCTACGATCGCGACGGCAACACGCTCAGCCTGACCAGCGACGTGACCGTGTCGACCACGGATGGTGTGGTGGCAAAATTCAAATCAGTCTATCTCGACATGGGCGAAGGCACTATGAAGACAAGCGAGCCCGTCGATGTCAGCCGCGGCGGGTCGCGGATCAGGGCGGATTCGATGTCGGTCCAGGACAATGGCAAGGTCCTGGTTTTCGAGAACAAGGTGCGCGTCGACATCGATCCCGCCAGTTTGAAGGCGGCAGAGGCAAAGAGCGGAGAGACCAATGCGGTTCAGTAGTTCGGCACGGCGCCTCGCCGCGATTTCGGCGTTGACGCTTGGGTTGCCCTTGGGGCTGACCTTCGGGACGGCGCCGTCGCTGGCCCAATCCAGTGCCACCAGCCAAATGTCCGGCCTCAGGCTGTCGGGCGACAAGCCTATCCAGATCGAAAGCGACAAGCTCGAGGTGCGCCAGGCGGAAAGCGTCGCCGTCTTCACCGGCAACGTCAACGTCGTCCAGGGTCCAACCGTGCTCAAGGCCGGCAAAATGACGGTCTATTACGTCAGGGATGCAGGCGCCGCTAAAGGCGCCCAGCCCGCGGGTGCCGCGGCAATGACCGGATCCGCCAACATCGACCATCTCGAGGTCGACGATAAGGTCTACATCAAATCGGACAATCAGGTTGCCACTGGCGACCGCGGCACCTTCGACATGAAGACCGAAGTGCTGGTGCTTTCGGGCAGCAAGGTCGTGCTCTCGCAAGGCGACAACGTGCTTGTCGGCTGCAAGCTTACCGTGCAGATGAAGAGCGGCCTTGCCCAGGTCGACGCTTGCGGCGGCCGCGTCATGATGTCGATCACGCCGCCTGCGAAGTCTGGAGCAGCGAAACCCTGATGACCGGCATATCGTCGCTGCTGGCGCGTCTTCCAGGGCGCGCCGCCAGCAAACTTGCGGCACCGGCCAGGATCACCGTCGAAGCGGCAAAGTTCAAGGGAACCTTGATCGCCAAAGGGCTGACCAAAAGCTACAAGGGCCGCAAAGTCGTCAGCGGCGTGACGCTGGGCGTGCGCGCCGGCGAGGCGGTTGGGCTGCTCGGCCCCAACGGCGCCGGCAAGACGACCTGTTTCTACATGGTGACCGGCCTGGTGCCGGTCGATGAAGGCACGATCGAAATTGACGGTTTCGACGTCACGTCGATGCCGATGTATCGCCGCGCTCGTCTCGGCATCGGCTATCTGCCGCAGGAAGCCTCGATTTTTCGCGGCCTGAATGTCGAGCAAAACATCCGGGCCGTGCTCGAAGTGGTCGAAAAGAGCCGCAAGGAGCGTGAGCGCCTGCTCGACGAATTGCTCGAGGAATTCCATATTAGCCATCTGCGCAAGGCTCCGTCGCTGTCGCTCTCCGGCGGTGAGCGGCGACGCCTCGAAATTGCTCGTGCGTTGGCAACCCGCCCTGCCTACATGCTGCTCGACGAACCTTTCGCCGGCATCGATCCGATCGCCGTCGCCGACATCCAGCAGCTCGTGCGCCACTTGACGGCACGTGGCATCGGCGTGCTGATCACCGACCATAATGTCCGCGAGACGCTTGGCCTGATCGACCGCGCCTACATCATCCATGCCGGCCAGGTGCTGACCCATGGGCGTGCCGACGAAGTGGTGGCAAATGCCGATGTGCGGCGGCTTTATCTCGGCGAGGGATTTACGCTCTAAGTGCGAAATTCCGGTTCGAGCGGGATTTCCGGCGTAGTCCAGCAGCTTTTTCTTCAATTTTCTGCCTGAAAACGCGCCGGCAGGCGAGTTTTACCGCTCCTCGCCTTGACAAGCAAAAGCCGGGCCAGTTTCTATGCTGGCCTGGAAAATTCCTTCCAGCAGTGCGGGTGCGTAGACGGAGCGTTTGAAACCGAACCATGGCGTTGGCGGCAAAACTACAGCTACGACAGTCGCAGTCGCTGGTGATGACGCCGCAGCTGATGCAGTCGATCCGCCTGCTGCAGTTCACCCATCTCGAGCTGGAACGCTTCATCGACGACGAGATCGAACGCAATCCCCTGCTGGAACGCGCCGAACCGCAGGAGGACGCCGCCAGCGACCAGGCGCAGAAGGGCGACGCTGCACCGGAACCGGCTGCCGACGGCGACTGGTTCGAAGCGGAGACGGCGTGGAGCGCCGAGGCGATCTCGGAAAAGCTCGATACGTCGCTGGAAAACCTGTTTCCCGACGATCCTGGTACGAGCGAGCGGCTCGGGCCCGACCTGACGGCGCAATGGAAATCGGCGTCCGGCAACGGTTCCACCTCTTCCTCCGACGGCTTCGACGTCGCGGATATGGCGGCGGCTGCCATCACGCTGCGCGACCATGTCGGCGAGCAGGTGGCGCTCGCCTTTGCCGATCCGGCGACGCGCCTGATCGCTAGCGAGCTTGCCGACGGCCTCGACGAGGCCGGCTACATGCGTGCCGACATGGCCGAGATCGCGGCCCGCCTCGGCGCGGACGCCACGGCGGTGGCAAAGGTCCTGGCGGTCTGCCAGACATTCGAGCCGGCCGGCATCTTCGCCCGCGACCTCGCCGAATGCCTGTTGCTGCAGCTTGCCGTGCGCGACCGGCTCGATCCGGCGATGAAGGCGCTGATCGCCAATCTCGAACTTCTGGCACGTCGCGATTTCCAGACGCTGAAGCGGATTTGCGGTGTCGACGAGGAGGATCTGCTCGACATGCTGGCTGAGATCCGGGCGCTCGACCCGCGGCCGGGAATGGCGTTTTCGCGCGGTGCCAGCGATGCGATCGTGGCCGACGTTGAGGTGCGCGCAGCCAATGACGGCAGCTGGACGGTCGAACTCAATGCCGAGACGCTGCCGCGTGTACTGGTCGATCACATCTATTTCGCCCAGGTCACGCCGCATGCGAAAAACCAGGCCGAAAAGGATTTCCTCGCCGAATGCCTGCAGAACGCCAACTGGCTCACGCGCAGCCTCGACCAGCGGGCGAAGACCATTCTCAAGGTGGCCTCCGAGATCGTGCGCCAGCAGGACGCTTTTCTCGTCCACGGCGTGCGGCACCTGAAGCCGCTCAACCTGCGCACGGTGGCGGACGCCATCGGCATGCACGAATCAACGGTCAGCCGGGTCACGGCAAACAAATACATGCTGACGCCGCGCGGTGTGTTCGAGCTGCGCTATTTCTTCACCGCCTCGATCGCTTCGTCTGGTGGCGGCGATGCGCATTCGTCGGAAGCGGTGCGCGACCGCATAAAGCAGTTGATCGACGAGGAGAAAGCCGTCGATGTGCTTTCCGACGATGCCATCGTGGACATGCTGCGGGAAAGCGGCGTCGACATCGCCAGGCGCACGGTGGCCAAATACCGGGAAGGCATGAACATACCCTCTTCGGTGCAGCGGCGGCGCGAAAAACGCGCTTTGGCCAGCGCCGGCCGTTGAGCTCCGGCGGAATTTCCACGGCTTTCGCCCTTCATTGACAAGCGGCAACGAAGTGGCTAGAAGCCCGCCCGCATGAGACGGGCTGGCGAGTGGATTTGAGTTCGCTGATGCCCGCACGAGAGATGGTCCGTCACGACGTAGGCCACGGGACGGCCAAGAAGGCGGCTTGTGATCAACCGGAAAGTTCGGATCTAAAATCGGCGCAAGTGACGCCGCAAAAGCTTGTGCGCACGGACCACGAGTATAAACTCGGGACAGTTTGAAGCCTGAGCAAGGAAGGTCAGTTTTCAGATGACACTGCGCATATCGGGAAAACACATGGATATCGGCGATGCGTTCCGTACGCGCATCAACGACCGTGTCGGCGAAGTGATCGGGAAATATTTCGATCGGGGCTTTTCAGGGCAAATCGTAGTCGTCAAATCGGGGTCGCGCTACACGGCCGATTGCATGATCCGGCTGGATTCCGGTGCTTCGCTGCAGGCGACCGGCGATGCCCAGGATCCAACGCTTGCCTTCGATACCGCGGCAGACCGTCTGGAAACACGCCTCAGGCGCTACAAGCGCCGGCTGAAGTCGCACAATTCAGGCAACAGCAACGGCGAGCTCACCGACGTCGCCTATACGGTGATGGCGCCGCTTGCCGACGACGAGGAGGACATACCGGAGAATTTCGCGCCGGCCATCGTCGCCGAATCGACCATGACGCTGCGGACCATGTCGGTGGCGTCAGCAGTGATCGAACTCGACACCAAGGACAGCCCGGTCCTGGTCTTCCGCAATGCCGGAAACGACCATCTCAACATCGTCTATCGCCGGCCGGACGGGAATATTGGCTGGATTGACCCGTCCACGGCCAAGGTCGCGCAGGGGTAAAAACCAGCCGCACGCGAGCGTGGGGACTGGCGACGGCAGGCGAACAAGGGATTTCAAGCATGGATCTGAGCGATCTCGTCAGCGTTCCGGCAATCATGCCGACGTTGAAGGCGAACTCCAAAAAGCAGCTGCTGCAACTGCTGTCCGAAAGGGCGGCGGCGATTTCCGGCATTCCGGAGCGAGAGGTGTTCGACACCATCCTGCAACGCGAGCGGCTCGGCTCGACCGGCGTCGGCAACGGCATCGCCATTCCGCACGGCAAGCTGGCCGGGGTGAAGCGGATCGCCGGCGTTTTTGCCCGGCTGGAGACACCGGTGGACTTCGAGGCCCTCGATGATCAGCCGGTCGACCTGGTGTTTCTGCTTTTGGCTCCCGAAGGTGCCGGCGCCGACCACCTCAAGGCGCTGTCGCGCATCGCGCGGGTGCTGCGCGATGCCGACACGGTTGCCAAGATCAGGGGCACGCGCGACGCCGTGGCCATCCATGCGCTGCTGTCGGACACGCAGGCCTCGCACGCCGCCTGAGGTTTTGATTAAATCCATTGAAGGGCCGCCGTGAGCGGCCCTGTCCGTTGCCAACCAGATCGCTGCGCCGTATTTGTCAGTGGATAGCGACGTTAGTGGATAGCGACCGGGGTCAGATCGTTTTCCAGCGCGCCAGCCAGTGCCCGGTCGCGAGCGTCCGAAAGCAGGATCGGCTGGCCATTGGCGGCAAACAGGGCCCACAGTTCCAGCCCGGGGGCGATTTCGCCGAGACCCGGGAAACGGCCGCGCAGATCGTCGCTCGACACTTTCCTGAGATAGGCGACCGAACCTTCGCCGAGATGGGCGAATTCGCCGCTGGTCATAATGATATTTTCGTTAGTTCTGGTCATTTCAAGCCTCCTTGCCGCGAGACGCCGCTCAAGGCCATCCCGCATGAGAGCTATCGGCAAAAATCAGTCTTTCACCGATATGTTTATTTTTCGTACCAGCCGTTCGGATTCCGGCCGATCGAGATCGATCGACAGAAGGCCGTTCTTCAATTCCGCCGCAATCACCCGCATGCCGTCGGCCAGCACGAAGCAGCGCTGGAACTGGCGCGCGGCGATGCCGCGGTGGAGGAATTCGCGCTCGGTGTCGTCGTTCTGACGGCCGCGCACGACCAACTGGTTCTCCTCCGTTGTGACATCGAGATCGCTTTCCGCGAAACCGGCGACAGCGAGCGTGATACGCAGCCTTTCGGTTTTGCCGTCGGCACCGCTGAGGCGCTCGATGTTGTAGGGAGGATAGCTGTCACCGGACTTTGCCAACCGCTCCAGCGTCTTTTCCATGGAATCGAAACCGAGGAGAAGCGGGCTGGAAAAAGGCGTCATTCGGCTCATGTTACAGTGTCCTCTCAAGAGCGACATAAAGTGGAAAAACCCGGATGGCATTTTTCCCGATGGTCTTGATATGGTCCGCCGCCCGGCAGACTTCAAGCCGTCACACGTCCCGCCCAAAAAGACTTGCCAAAACAAGGAATTGAAATGCCCCAATCCCGCAGGATCATCATCGACACTGACCCCGGCCAGGACGATGCCGTCGCCATATTGCTGGCGCTGGGCAGCGCCGAGCTGGAGATCGTCGGCATCACCGCGGTGGCCGGCAACGTGCCGTTGAAACTTACCGAAAAAAACGCCCGCAAGATCTGCGAGCTGGCCGGCCGGCCGGACGTCAAGGTCTATGCAGGCGCCATCCGGCCGCTGGCGCGCGAACTGGTCACCGCCGAGGAAGTGCATGGCAAGACCGGCCTCAACGGACCACAACTGCCCGAACCAAAGATGAAGCTGCAGGACGAGTATGCGGTCGATTTCATCGTCGAGACGCTGATGAGGGAGGAGAGCGGCACGATCACGCTTTGCGCGCTCGGGCCGCTCACCAACGTTGCGCTGGCGCTGATCCGCGAGCCGAAAATCGCGCCGCGCATCAAGGAGATCGTGCTGATGGGCGGCGGCTTCTTCGAGGGCGGCAATGTCACGCCGACCGCCGAATTCAACATCTATGTCGACCCGCATGCCGCCGATGTCGTGTTCAAATCGGGCATTCCGATCGTGATGATGCCGCTCGACGTCACCCACAAGGCGCTGACCACCGCCAAGCGCACGAAGGCCTTCCGCAAGCTCGGCACCAGGGTCGGCACGGCCACCGCGGACATGCTGGAATTCTTCGAACGTTTCGACGAGGAAAAATACGGCACCGATGGCGGCCCGCTGCACGATCCTTGCGTCATCGCCTATCTGTTGAAGCCGAAGCTGTTCAAGGGCCGCAACTGCAATGTCAGCGTGGAAACCGCCTCGGAGCTCACCATGGGCATGACGGTTATCGACTGGTGGGGAGTGACCAAGCGGCCGAAGAACGCGATGGTGATGCGTGACATCGACCATGATGCGTTTTTCGAGCTGTTGCTGGAAAGGCTGGGGCGGCTTTAGGGCCGTCTTTCATTCCCGAAGCAGACGATACGTTTCGGTTTCGTTCACGCGACGCTGTCGCTCAATCAAAACTTGCGAGCCGATGGCGCGCGGCGCGCTCGGGTCGCCATATACGAACACCAAGAGATTATTTTCTTCGAGGCGGATTCCGTAGAGATAGCGGAATCCGTCACCGACCGCACCTTCGGGATTTGGGGAAGCGTTGAGGACGTTAACCACAGTGCCTGGCACGCGCTCCACATCGATGATGGGGCTGCTCCGCCTTGCAATCAGTGCGCCGATTGCCAAAATGCAGACGCCCACCACAAGGCTGGTGGTGATGATGCCCCGGAGGTTTTCCCGCAGTATCAGCAAGGTGAAGGCCAGCCGCGCTCTTGTCATGGTTCAATTTGCAAACCGGTAAAAGACGAAGCCATTGTCGCGCGTTACCCGCTCGATGCCGACGCGCGAGTCGATCAGATGCGGGAGGTCGTCGTAAACCAGGACCGTCGAACCGTTCTCAAGGACCAGCAGATATTGGATATTCTGCCCTTTACCCTGTCCACTTTTGATCGTTGCATCGACCGGGTCGACCGACCGGATCGGACTTGCGTCATTCGCCCATTTGTTCAGAACCGACGGAACCATCGCCGCGAACAAAGCGATGAACAGAATCACGCCAAACGCGTTCCTTTTCAAATCCGCATTAGTCCACGGCATAGACATGAATCCCCACTGTTGATTCATGTGGTGGCCTGAAGGCCGACTTTCAATCGGCCTTCCTATTCCAGGATGTTGCTGTTGGCGTCGCCGGACTCGCGGCCGTTACTTCGCCTTGGAAAACGCCAGCCAAAGGCCGCCGCCGACCAGGAAGCTGCCGCTGATTCGCGACAGCAGCCTGACGCGGCCGGCCGACAGCAGGCGTCCGGCGCGGCCGGCGGCCAGCGCGTAGGTCGAATCCGAGACGGCGGCGAAGATCATGGCGGTGAGACCCATGACGCCGATCTGTAATGCGTAATTGCCTTCAGGCGCGATGAACTGCGGAAAGAAGGCGCCGAAGAACACCAGCGTCTTCGGATTGCTGATCGCCACCAGCAGCCCCTGCAAAAAGAAGCCGCCGCGCGGTCTTTTTGCCGATCCGTCGGCGTTCAGCTTGCCTTTCGAGCGAAACATCTGCACGCCCATCCAGATCAGGTAGGCAGCGCCAATCAGCCGGACCCATTCGAACCAGTGGCCCATGCCGGCGATCAGCGATGTCAGCCCGATGCCGACGATGGCGATCATGATGGCCAGTCCGGCCTGGGTGCCGGCGACATCGGCGAGCCCGGCGCGCGAGCCGTGGCGGATGCTGTTGGCGATGATCAGCGTCACCGTCGGCCCCGGCACCAGGATGATGACGATGCAGGCGACGACATAGGTGGCGTAGAGTTCCAGCGACATTTTTTCCCTCCGCAGAATGCCGCTCGTGCGGCGCGCTGTTGCGATCAATGCATGGCGATGAGTTGCGTGCAAGTCGGCGAGGCGCCGACAATGCGGAGCTGATGTCAGCAGGCGCCGGCCTGCCACGGCAGTGTTGCCTCATAGGCGGCAGCCGCCATCAGCACCGAGAGGTCACCGCGCGGCCGCCCGATCAATTGCATGCCCATTGGCCTGCCCCTGGCGTCGAAGCCCACCGGCACGTTGACCGCCGGGCAGCCGCCCAGCGTGGCGAGCGCTGAGACCTGCATCCAGCGATGATAGCTGTCCATGGCACGCCCCGCCACTTCCCTTGGCCAGTGGGTGACGACATCGAAGGGAAAGACCTGTGCGGCTGGCAGCGCAATCAGGTCGAAACGCTCGAAGAGCGATAGCAGCATTCGATGCCAGGACGAGCGCCTCACCGTTGCGGCGTGGATCTGTGGCGCGGTGAGGCGCAGTGCATGTTCCACCTCCCACACGGCCTCCGGCTTCAGCAGACTGCGTTTCAAGGGATCGTCGTAATGCGCCTTGAGCGCACAACCGCTGCTCGCCTGGCGAAGCGTTACAAAGGCCTGCCACAGCGCTTCGAAGTCGAATTCCGGCATCAGCGGCTCGGCCTCGAAGGATACATCCGCGAATCGACCGAGTGCGGCCTCGCAAAGCTGTAGAATGCCTGCTTCAACCGGCAGGTGGCCGTCAAGATCGCCGAGCCAGGCGATGCGCCCGCCGGCCGCCGGTGCTTCCAGCCCTTCGAGGAACGAGCCTGGCCTATCATGCGACAGCGGCGCGCGAGGATGATAGCCGGCCTGAACGTCGAGCAGCAACGCCATGTCGCGCACGTTGCGTCCCATCGGCCCTTCGACGCCCATCTGCGCCTGAAACACATCAAGGTCAGGGCCAGCCGGCACCAATCCCTGCGATGGGCGGAAGCCATAGACATTGTTGTAGGCAGCGGGATTACGCAGCGAACCGCCAAAATCGCTGCCATCGGCAACGGGAACCATGTCGAGCGCCAGCGCGACGGCCGCGCCGCCGCTCGAGCCGCCGGCGGTCAGCGCCGGGTCGAACGCGTTGAGCGTCTGTCCGAACACGGTGTTGTAGGTGTTGGAGCCAAGTCCGAATTCGGGAACGTTGGTCTTGCCGATGATGATGGCGCCGGCTTTGCGGACGCGCTCGACGAAGAAGTCGTCTTCCTCAGGCACGAAATCGGCGAAGATCGGCGAGCCGAAGGTGGTTCTCAGGCCTTTTGTCAGCGCAAGGTCCTTAATCGCGATCGGCAGGCCGAACAGCGATCCGGTATCTCCTCCTCGCGCCAGATGGGTGTCAGCGCTGTCGGCCTCGTGCAGGATGTCGGCACGCTCACGCAATGAAACGATAGCGTTGACCAGCGGGTTCACCGCCTCGATCCTGTCGAGGAATACCGCGATCACTTCGCACACCGAAAGTTGCCGGCGCCTGATCTTCTCGGCAAGCTCCACGGCAGACAGGCGGCAGATGTCGCCGGGGGGCGGCACCGCATGCTTCGTGGTCGGGCGCACGGCTGTCATCCCGCTTTAGCCTGCAGATTTCTGCAAGGCGGCATCGACGTCCCTGGCCAGCGGGATGGCCGGCTGTGCACCGGCTTTCAGGCAGGCCAGCGAACCGGCTGCGGCAGCGCGGGCAAGCGCCTGGTCGAGCGGCAGGCCGGCTGCCAGCCCGGCAGCAAAATAGCCGCAGAACGTGTCCCCGGCGCCGACCGTGTCGAGCGGGGTGATCTGCAGCGCCGGAACCATCAGAAGATCGTCCGGCATTGCCGCCAGAACGCCGTCCGGGCCAAGCGTGACGACGATGGTGCGGCCGGTTCTCGCGGCATAGTCGCGCATCCGTGCCGGGCGGTCGCGGCCGCTCAATGACAGCGCCTCGCCATAGAGGTCGAACTCGGTTTCGTTGGCGACGAGATAGTCGGCCTTGCCGAGGAAGCCGGCCGCGTCACTATGGAAAGGTGCGGTGTTGAGCACGGTGATCGCGCCGGCCGTCCTTGCCGCGTCGAGTGCTGCCTCGACGGTCTGCAGCGGGATCTCCAGTTGCAGCAGCACGACGTCGCCGTTTTTCAGGAAAGCTTTGGAAAGGTCACCCGGCACGACCGAATCATTGGCGCCCGCCACAACGGCGATCACGTTCTCGCCGTCGGCGCCGACCATGATCAGCGCAGTACCGGTCGAGGCAAAGCTCTCGCCGACGCCGGACAGGTCGATCTTGCCGTCGCGCAGCAGCGCCAGAGCGTCGCTGGCGAAGCTGTCCTTGCCGACTGCGCCGACCATGCGCACCTTGGCGCCGGCGCGGGCGGCGGCCAGCGCCTGGTTGGCGCCTTTGCCGCCGGGGGCAGTGGCGAAACCGGAGCCGCGCACGGTCTCGCCGGGACCGGGCAAGCGGTCGACACTGGCGATGAGGTCGAGATTGATGGAGCCGATGACGACGATCAAGAAGTGCCTCCCGCTAGCGCATATCACTCTAATTGCGCGGGAAGCTACTCCGTAAGATCGCTGCTTGTCACCCTAGCGGTCCTTGCATCGCTCCTGTCGTTCCATTCGTTGGCTATTCAAGAAGAGACCTGTCCCGCCTCCCAGCCGAGGATGGCGCGTTTGCGCGTCAGGCCCCAATGGTAGCCGGTGAGCGCGCCGGACTTGCCGAGAGCCCGGTGGCACGGCACGACGAAGGACATCGGATTGGCACCGACCGCGGCACCGACAGCCCGGCTGGCGCTCGGTGCGCCGATGCGCGCGGCGATCGAGGAATAGGTGCAGGCCTGGCCCATCGGAATACGCAGCAAGGCCTCCCAGACACGGACCTGGAAGTCAGTGCCGATCATGACGACGCGCAGCGGCTGGTCGGCGCGCCACAGCGACGGATCGAAGATGCGCGCGGCATAGGGCGCCGTCGCCGCCATGTCCTCGACATAGGTCGCATTCGGCCAGCGGCTGGACATGTCGGCAAAGGCCGCACGCTCGCCGCCGGGGTCGTTGAAGGCGAGGCCGGCAAGGCCGCGGTCCGTCACCATGATCAGCGCGATGCCGAAAGGCGAGATATGATAGCCGTAGCGGATGGTGAGCCCGGCGCCGCGGGTCTTGTAGTCGCCCGGCGACATCGCTTCGTGGGTGACGAACAGATCGTGCAGCCGGCCTGGGCCGGACATGCCGAGTTCGAACGAGGTTTCAAGCAGCGGCATGCCGGCATCGAGCAGTTTGCGCGCATGATCGAGGGTGACGGCCTGCAGAAAAGCCTTGGGCGACAGGCCGGCCCAGCGGGTGAACAGCTTCTGCAGCCCGGTCGGCGTATCGCCGACCTCCTCGGCCAGCACTTCCAACGAAGGCTGGTCGCGATAGTCGAGGCTGATCTTTTCGATGGCACGACGGACGATTTCGTAGTCGCCGCCTTCAGGCGTGATGTCTTTCTGAAGGATTGCTGTCGTTTTGAGAGGCATTTGGGCGTTCATGGCAGTATCTCCTTGAGTGCGAATATCGTCTTTCGCGGCGCCGATCACCACCCGAAACTTGCTTTCCCGCGGCATGTACCCAGATAGAGCTGGCTTTGAATGGGAGGACAATCATGGCCGGCGAGAAGGTGCAGCTGACCAAGGAAAAAGAAACGCTGCTGATCACCGTTTATGGCAAGGCGCTGGAAAGCCGGCTTCCCAACTCGCTGCTGAAAGACCGCTTCGCGGACGAGGCGGTTCGCCGCATCGACTACGACTTCTCGCGGCTCAAGGTCGACAACAATCTCGGCGTCGGTCTGGCGATCCGGGCCAAGACGCTGGACGACTGGGTTTCGGTTTTTCTGGCGAACAACCCGAACGCCATTGTCCTGCATCTCGGCTGCGGGCTGGACACGCGAATATTCCGCATCGATCCGCCGCCCGGCGTGGACTGGTTCGACGTCGATTATGCCGAAGTCATCGAGCTCAGGCGCAAGCTCTATCCGATGCGCGAGCATTATCACCTGATCGGATCATCCGTCACCGAGCCTGGCTGGCTGGACGAAGTGCCCGGCGATCGCCCGGCGATGGTCGTGGCGGAGGGCCTGACACCCTACCTTGCCGCTGACGAGGGCCCAAGGCTGGTTTCGCGGCTTGTGTCGCATCTGGCCAGCGGCGAACTTGTCTGCGATGCCTACAGCGACCTGGGTCTAAAGCTCGTGCGCCTCAACCCGTCGTGCCGCGCCACTGGCGCCGAACTCCACTGGGCCATCAACGATCCGCGCGACTTGGAACGGTCAGTGCCCGGCCTGCGGTTGGTCGAGGAAACCATGGCTTACAAACCCGAACATGCCGCCCGTGTGAGCTGGTTCGCCGGACTGGTCTTTCGCCTCTGGAGCCACATTCCGGCTCTTCGGAGGGTCGGCAGGCTATTGAGATTTCGGTTCTGATCGTCAGCGCGCCTTGGCGGTCGCCAGAGCGCGCGAAAATGCGGCGGCAAAACTCTCGCGGTCGTCGGGGTTGAGAAAGCCGCCGATCGAGACGGTTTTTCCTTGCGCCTCGACCGCCATTCTGGTGATGCCGATCTCGGCGTGGCGGGCGATCGAAAAGCGTGCCCAGAATGGATTGAAGCGATGTGCTTCCGATTTGCCTGACGGGGCAGTCTTGCGGATGTCGAGGCTGGTGCGCGACACCGACACCTCCTCGCGAGCCCGGGCGGCACGATAATTGGCGCGGAAGGCGATATAGACGGCAATAACGTCGAGGCCGAAGAAGCCGAACACCGGCCAGGCGCCGCGCGACAGAAAAAACGCTCCGGTCACCAGCCACCCGAACAGCAGGGCGCCCATCAGGATGGCAAAGCCGGTTTTACCCAGCGACCGGTGCGGTGTCAGCAGCGCCTGGAAGAATGGCTCGTCGGCCTGAAATGAGGCGTTTGTGTCGCTCATTGCAGAATATTATAGGAAGGCAATGACAAGCCCCAAGCCCAAAAACTCTTCGGCGCTAAAAAAAGACCTGTTGCCCGGCCGCCGCGACGGCTCGAACGTCAAGCCGCGTCCGCGGCCGGCAAGATCCCGGGCGCTTTACAGCCTCGCCGAGGTGCATGAGATTTTCCGGCGCTTTTCCGTTCAGCGGCCGGAGCCGAAAGGCGAGCTCGAACATATCAACGCCTTCACGCTGTTGGTGGCGGTGGTGCTTTCGGCGCAAGCGACGGATGCCGGCGTCAACAAGGCGACGCGGGCGCTGTTCAAAATCGCCGACACGCCGCAGAAAATGCTGGCGCTGGGCGAGACCAGGCTCGGCGACCATATCCGCACCATCGGGCTGTGGCGCAACAAGGCCAAGAACGTCATCGCGCTGTCCGAGGCGCTGATCCGTGACCATGGCGGCGAGGTGCCTGAGGATCGCGATCAACTGGTCGAGCTGCCGGGTGTCGGCCGCAAGACCGCCAATGTCGTGCTGAACGTAGCCTTCGGGCAGCATACGATGGCGGTCGACACGCACATCTTCCGCATCGGAAACAGGCTCGGGCTGGCGCCGGGCAAGACGCCGGAACAGGTGGAGCACGGGTTCCTGAAGATCATTCCGGACGAATATATGCGGCATGCCCATCATTGGCTGATCCTGCACGGCCGCTATGTCTGCAAGGCGCGCAAGCCGGATTGCCCAGCCTGCGTCATCGCCGATATCTGCAAGGCCAAGGAAAAGACGACCAGCGTGCCTGCACCGCTGGTCGAGATCGCGCCGCTCGGGTCAGTAGAAGCGGCTGCTGAATCAGTGCCCGCCAAGTGACTCTGAAGTTCCTCCTATGTGGCGCCGTCCACGTTCAGGAACTCTCTTCGACGAACACCTCCTCGCGCTTCTTCCTGACCGCGGGGAGAAACACGATGACGAGCACCGCAAGCGCGATGAGGAGCAGGCTGGCGCTGATCGGCCGCGTCACGAAGGTGCTCGGATCGCCGCGCGAGAGAATCATGGCGCGGCGCAGGTTTTCCTCGAGCAGCGGGCCGAGCACGAAGCCGAGCAGCAGCGGCGCAGGTTCGCAGCGCAGCTTGGTCAGGAGGTAGCCAAGCAAGCCGAAGAAGGCGACGGCATAGAGGTCGTAGACGTTGGTGTTGACGCTGTAAACGCCGATCGAGCAGAACGCCATGATGATCGGGAAGAGCACATAGTAGGGGATCGTAAGAAGTTTCACCCAAAGCCCGATCAGCGGCAGGTTCAAGACAATCAACATCAGATTGCCGATCCACATCGAGGTGATGATACCCCAAAACAGCGCAGGCTGTTCGATGGCGACATTGGGGCCGGGCACGATGCCCTGGATGATCATCGCGCCGATCATCAGCGCCATTACCGGGTTGGCCGGAATGCCGAGCGTCAGCATCGGGATGAAGGAGGTCTGCGCGCCGGCATTGTTGGCCGATTCCGGCCCGGCGACCCCTTCGATGGCGCCCTTGCCGAATTCGCCCGGATTGTTCGAGACACGTTTTTCGACGGTGTATGAGGCAAAGGCGGCAAGGATCGCGCCGCCTCCCGGCAGGATGCCGAGCGCCGAACCGATGATCGTTCCGCGCACGATTGGAGCCGCCATGCGCCGAAAATCGTCGCGGGTCGGCATAAGGCCGGAGATCTTTCGAATCAGCACGGAACGCTCATGCTCGTTTTCGAGGTTGCGCAGTATCTCGGCGACGCCGAAGACGCCGACCGCCACTGCGACGAAATTCAGCCCGTCGGCATATTCGCGGATGCCGAGCGTGAAGCGGGGCGTACCGGTGTAAATATCCGTGCCGACAAGTCCCAGCAGCAGGCCGAGCACGACCATGGCCAGCGCCTTGACGATCGAGCCGTGGGCGAGCGCGACGGACGAGACCAGGCCGACGATCATCAGCGAAAAATATTCGGCCGCGCCGAATCTCAGTGCTATCGCCGTCAGCGGTGGGGCAAAGATGGCGACGAGGAAGGTCGACACCGTGCCGGCAAAGAACGAGCCTATCGCCGCGGTCGCCAGAGCTGCTCCGGCGCGGCCGTTCCTGGCCATCTGGTAGCCGTCGATTGCGGTGACTGCCGACGAGGATTCGCCGGGCATGTTGATGAGAATGGCGGTCGTCGAGCCGCCATACTGCGCGCCGTAATAGATGCCGGCGAGCATGATGAGAGAGGAAACCGGGTCGCCGATCTGGAAGGTGATCGGCAACAGCATGGCGATGGTAGCGGTGGCGCCGATGCCGGGCAGGACGCCAATCAGCGTGCCGAGAAGGACGCCGATCAGGCAGAAACCGAGGTTTGCCAAAGATGTGGCTGTCGAAAAGCCGAGTGCGAGGTTGTTGAGGAGTTCCATTTCATCTCCTCACAACGATAGTGGCAGCCATGGGCCGAAACGCCGGAACGGCAGGCCGAGTGCGTAGCTGAAGACGACGAATGCGAACAGCGTCAGGCCGGCTGACAGGACGAGTGCGGTCAGCGGCTTCATACGGCCGCTACCGAACGATGCGATCAGCGCCGTCAGGAAGATCGACGGGATGAAACCGAGGCCGCGCACCGTCAGGCCGAAGAAGATCGGAGCAGGCAGGATGAAAAGCATGCCGCGCCACGCAATGTAACCGATCGGCTCGCTCTCGAAACGCACTGCTTGGACGAGGATGGCGGCGCCAAGCAGGATCAGCACGATCGCCAGCACCAGCGGGAAATAGCCCGGCCCCATGCGAAAGGCGGTGCCGATTTCGAGGCCCAGCGACTGCAGCGCGAAAAAGGCGCCAATAAAGATCAACAGCGCGGCGCATATGCCGTTGGTTCTGTCGATTGCGAAAGGTTTCATGGCGTCCTCCCGGCATGCCTCACGGGCGTGCCGATGCCGATGTAAAAAACGGGGCGCTGGCGGCGCCCCGTTAAAATCTTTAGTCGGCGTACTGGCCGGCCGCTTCGATGATCGGCTTCCAGCGCATGATCTCACTTTCCAGCTTGGCCTTGAGCGCGCCCGGCGTGGCATCGGCCCCGGGCGACGGCTTGGTGCCCAGTTCGGCAAATCGGGCGACGACGTTCTCGTCCGTCAGCGCCACCTGCAGAGATTTCGACAGGCGTCCGGTGATCTCGGCCGGGGTGCCCTTGGGTGCATAGATGCCGTGCCAGATGCCGACCTGCACCTGGGGAAGGCCGGCTTCTATCGTCGTCGGCACGTCCGGCAGCACGTCTAGGCGTTGTGGCGAGGTTACGGCATAGGCCTTGATCGTGCCGCCCTGGATCTGCTTGGTGGTATTGGTCGTCTGGTCGCACATGATATCGACCTGGCCGCCGAGAAGATCGGTCATGGCCGGGCCGGTGCCCTTGTAGGGCACGGTGACCAGCGGCGTGCCGATGGCGCTCATGAACAGCATGCCGCACAGATGCGAGGCCGCGCCGATCCCGGCATTGGCGACGGTGACGGTGTCCTTGTTGGCCTTGGCGTAGTCGACCAGTCCCTTCAGATCGGTCGGCTCGAGGTCCTTGCGGGCGACAATGGTCATCGGCACCTCGGTGACGAGGCCGACATATTCGAACGCGTTCAGCGTGTCGTAGGCGAGATTCCTATATAGCGTCGCACTGGTCGCCATGCCGATGTGATGGAGGAGCAGCGTGTAGCCGTCAGGCTCGGCATTCGCGACGCGGCCGGCGCCCAGTGTGCCGCCGGCGCCGCCGACATTCTCGACGATAACCTGCTGGCCGAGGTCCTTCGACATGGCTTCCGCGACAAGACGCGTGACGGTGTCGGTCGGACCGCCGGCCGAAAACGGCACGACAATGGTGATGGTGCGTTCGGGGTAGGTCTGCGCGCCAGCGGCCGACGGATAAAGCATGGCGGCCGCAGCGACAGCCAGCGCGGCGATGAATTTTCGCATCGTGTTTCCTCCCAGAATATGATTACCAACCGCTGCGCGGATTCCTCTAGAACCGACTGTAGATGGAGCAATAACTAGCGCAACCCGACAAATGACAATCGGGCTCAAACGGCAAACTGCACGTTTGTCCGCGCAAATGAGTGGGAAGGTTGGGCCATGCGATGCCCTTCCTCCAACCTATTCTAGTAGCCGTAGCCGCGCGCCATCGCCGCCGCGAACATCGGGATCAATAGGAAGATCAAGGCCTCGGTGCGGACATAGGTGCGAACGGACGCTAGCTCCGCCCCAGGCACCTGGAAGGCCGGATTGGCGACTACCTGCCTATTCCAGGACAGGAAACGGATGGTCGGGACAGTCGACAACAGGCCGACAATGGCGAAAGCGGCCATCTTTGCCCAGAACATCCAATTGTAGACGTAGAATTCCCAGCCCTTGAGACCATAGATGACGCGGCCGATGCCGACGATGATGATCAGCATCGCAATGATGCCGTAGTGGCGGTCGATGCCGACAAGCCGCTTCAGCGTCGCGGCGGACAAGTCGCTGCGGATTAGGACGAATTCGGCGCCGATGATGCCTGCTAGCGAAAACACCAGCAGATGATGGAAGATGGCAAGCACAAGGTCGGTGGTGTCCATGCTGTTTTCCCTGTGTCGGACGGCAGCGCCGAAACCGAACGCGCCTGAACCAGATACTGGTGAAAAACTAACACCGCTTGGCAGGATTCACATCAGCTGGAAGATGATCTACACAGCCTTGTCTCTTGTTTTGCGCAACGGATTTGGATTTCCCGTCTCGTGCATGTCGCTGTCCCAACTTTTGCAAGACCTGCATTGGGCACCGGCAACACAACCGAGACATGACCATGGCCAGTCCGCAGACAATTGTCGCTCCAGTGATTGAGACCTCGCGCACGGTCCTGCGGCCGCATCGGCTGGACGATTTCGACGCCTATGTCGCTATGTGGGCCGATCCTGTCATCACCCGCTTTATCGGCGGCAAGCCGCGCACGCGGGAGGAAAGCTGGATGCGCGTCCTGCGCCATGCCGGCCTGTGGTCGCTTCTGGGCTACGGCTTCTGGGCGATCGAGGAAAGGGCGACCGGCCGCTTCATCGGCGAGGCCGGCTTTCACGACCTGAAACGCGACATGACGCCGTCCATCGAGGGCATTCCTGAGGCCGGATGGGCTCTGGTTTCGGGCGTGCATGGCCAGGGGTTGGCCAGCGAAGTCGTCGCACGGGTGCTTGCCTGGGGCGACGAGACGTTCGGCGCCGCGAAAACCGTCTGCATCATCGATCCGGAAAACACCGGCTCGCTGAACGTCGCGGCAAAATGCGGTTATGGCGAAGTGCTGCGAACCGTCTATCAAGACAAGCCGACCATTCTGCTCGAGCGGCAACCCTGACGGATGCTGTCAGGCCTCTGCCTGCCACGTTGTCGTCGGGCGTCGAGTTCGCCAGCCTGAAAATCGCACAGGCCAATTGTGCCGCATGCAGCGTGTTCTGTCTTTGACAGGAGGACGCAAACTCTGCATGAATTTTATCGAGCGGGTCTGAAGTCAGGCCACGTTTCTGGCAGGCACCGGAGGAGGTGTCGCGATTTGGAGGAATCCCATGCTGAACAGACGCCGATTCTTGATGAGCACCGCGGCAGCAGGTGCTGCCGGACTCGCGGTATCGCATTTTGTCCCCGCCTTCGCGCAGGACGCGCCCCAGCTGCAGATTTTCGTGCCGGCGGCGCCGGGCGGCGGCTGGGACCAGACGGCGCGTGCCATGGACCAGGTGCTGCGCAGCGAAAAGCTGATTTCCGGCTCGCAGATCACCAATGTCGGCGGCGCCGGCGGTACAGTCGGCCTGCCGCAATTCGTCAACCAGTGGAACGGCAAGGGCAATGCGCTGATGGTGGCCGGCATGGTCATGGTCGGCGCCATTATCGCCAACAAGGCGGCTAACAACCTTACCGAAGTCACGCCGATCGCCCGCCTCACCGGCGAGTTCGAGGCGCTTGTCGTGCCGGCCGCCTCGCCGTTCAAGACGGCCGCGGACTTTGTCGCTGCTCTCAAGGCTGACCCGACGCAGGTTCCGGTCGCTGGCGGTTCGGCCGGCGGCTCGGACCACATCTTGTTCGGCCTCATCGCCAAGACCGTCGGTGTTCCGGCCACCAATCTCTCCTATGTGCCGTTTGCCGGCGGCGGCGAGGCGCTGTCGGCGCTGCTCGGCAACCAGGTCGCGGCCGGCATCTCCGGCTATGGCGAGTTCGCCGAACAGGTCAAGGCGGGTGCGCTGCGGCTACTGGCCATCTCCGCGGACAAACGCCAGGAGGGGATCGATGCGCCGACGATGAAGGAAGCCGGCATCGATGTCGAGCTGTTCAACTGGCGCGGCGTCTTCGCACCGCCCGGCGTCTCGGACGCCGACAAG
This sequence comes from Mesorhizobium sp. M1348, assembly GCF_040317925.1. Taxonomy (NCBI): domain Bacteria; kingdom Pseudomonadati; phylum Pseudomonadota; class Alphaproteobacteria; order Hyphomicrobiales; family Phyllobacteriaceae; genus Mesorhizobium; species Mesorhizobium sp. M1348. Next base: position 675,253 of record NZ_JAMYLH010000001.1, read on the forward strand.
GCAGCAATGATCAAGCTGATCGAGACCATGGCCAAGAGCGACGCCTGGGCGACCGAATGCAAGAACCGCAACTGGACGCAGATCCTGCTCACCGGTGACGACTATGCGAAATTCGTCGCCGAAGACACGGCCCGCATCGGGACGATCCTCAAGGACCTCGGCCTGGCGTGATGCTCTCGGCAAGGGGCGGCCTGCGCCGGCCCTTGCCGACTTTCGCCAGCCGCATGGACATACGCGGCGCCGGAGGTGAAACTACGCCGAGATCGGCCGAGTGAGACCGGTCCAAGGAGAACCGGCCCCAAGGGACCGACATTGGGAGGACGATCATGAGCACCAGCGACCAGCAGGCGCCGCCGCGCCTTGCAGTGCCCGAACTGCTGATCGGCGTTGGGCTCCTCGCCTGTGCGGGTGCGGTTGCCTGGCAGACGCTGGCAATCCCGGTGTCGCCGCTCTATTCCAAGGTCGGTCCGACCGTCTTTCCCTACATCACCATGACCGGGATGGTGATCCTGTCGCTGCTGCTCATCATTGCCGCCTTGCGGGGCGGATGGCAGCCGGAGGACGAAAAGGAGACGCCGACCGACTGGAAGGCGATGGGCATCGTCGCCCTCGGACTGATCGCCAACCTCGTGCTGATCCAGCCGCTCGGCTTTACCGCCGCATCTGTCATCATGTTCGTTCTCATCTGCCACGGTTTCGGCAGCCGGCGTCCGCTGCGTGACGTGCTGCTCGGTCTGATCCTGGCGCTGGCCGCCTATTTCGGCTTTGCCAGGGCACTCGGCGTCAATATCGGCGCCGGCTTCATCGAAAACCAGCTGAACGCGATCGTCGATTCGGTCGTTGCCATGCTGAGGGGCTGACGCCATGGAAACGCTCGGCCATCTCGCGCACGGATTTTCGGTCGCCTTCTCGCCGATCAATCTCATATGGTGCCTGGTCGGCACCACGCTGGGGACTGCGATCGGCGTGCTGCCCGGCCTCGGGCCGGCACTGACCATCGCGCTGCTGTTGCCGATAACCTATCAGGTGGCGCCGGAGGCGTCGTTCATCCTGTTTGCCGGCATCTATTACGGCGCCATGTATGGCGGCTCGACGACATCGATCCTGCTCAACACGCCTGGCGAAAGCGCCACTATCGTCACCGCGCTGGAAGGCAACCGGATGGCCCGCTCCGGCCGCGGCGGTGCGGCCTTGGCAACCTCGGCGATCGGCTCCTTCGTCGCTGGCACGCTGGGCACTATCGGCGTTGCCTTCCTGGCGCCGATCGTCGTCAAATTCGCGCTGGCTTTCGGTCCGGCCGAATATTTCTCGCTGATGGTGCTGGCCTTCATCACGGTTTCGGCGGTGCTCGGCTCGTCGTCGGTGCGCGGCCTGACCAGCCTGTTCGTCGGCTTCGTCGTCGGCATGATAGGCGTCGATCTGCAGACGGGGCAGCCGCGCTTCACCTTCGGCATGAGCGAATTGTTGGACGGCGTCGACGTCATCGTCGTCGCGGTTGGCCTGTTCGCCGTTGGCGAGACGCTTTACATGGCCTCGCGCCGCTATGCCGGCAAGGACGACATCGTGCCGTTGAAAGGGTCGCTCTATATGACCGCGGCTGAATGGTCGCGCTCCTGGAGGCCATGGCTGCGCGGCTCCCTGATCGGCTTCCCGATCGGCGCCATGCCGGCCGGCGGCGCCGAAATCCCGACCTTCCTCTCCTATGCCATCGAGAAGAAACTCTCCAGACACAAGGAGGAGTTCGGCACGGTCGGCGCCATCGAGGGCGTTGCCGGGCCGGAAGCGGCCAATAATGCATCCGCGGCCGGCGTGCTGGTGCCGATGCTGACGCTCGGCCTGCCGACCTCGGCGACGGCCGCGATCATGCTGTCGGCATTCCAGAGCTACGGTATCAATCCGGGGCCGCTGCTGCTGACGACGCAGGCCGACCTGGTGTGGGGGCTGATCGCCAGCCTGTTCATCGCCAACGTCATCCTCGTCGTCCTCAACCTGCCGCTGATCGGGCTTTGGGTGCGATTGCTGAAGATCCCGGCGCCGCACCTCTATGCCGGCATCCTGGTGTTCGCCACGGTCGGCACCTACGGCATCTCGCAATCGCCGATCGACCTCGTCATCCTCTATCTGCTCGGTGCAGCCGGCTTCCTGATGCGGCGTTTCGATTTCCCGACCGCGCCGGTCATCATCGGCATGATTCTCGGGCCGCTTGCCGAAACGCAGTTCCGCCGCGCGATGACCATCTCGAACGGCGATTGGACGGTGTTCTACAAGCATCCGCTGTCGCTGACGCTGCTGACGCTGGCCTTCATCGGGTTGGTCGGACCGCATATCTGGGCCTACATCGAGCACAGGCGCATGCGCGGACCGGAGCACGTGCCGGGCGATGCCTGAGCTGTTCGTGACGTCATGACAGACCTGCTTTCCGGCATCCGCATCCTTGACCTGACCAATGTGCTGGCCGGCCCCTATTGCGCCTACCAGCTGGCGTTGCTCGGGGCCGACGTCATCAAGGTCGAGACGCCGCAAGGCGGTGATCTGGCGCGCCAGCTCGGCGCCTCTCCGGAGCTCAACCGGGCGGGCATGGGCGCTTCGTTCCTGGCGCAGAATGCCGGCAAACGCTCGGTGGCGCTCGATCTCAAGCAGGAGGCCGACCGCGAACGCTTTCTCGATCTGGTCGCTTCGGCCGACGCGCTGGTCGAGAATTTCCGCCCCGGCGTAATGGACCGGCTGGGGCTTGGCCATGCCAGGCTGAAAGAGGTCCGGCCAAGCCTTGTCTATTGTGCGATATCGGGCTTCGGCCAGACCGGGCCGATGCGCGACAATCCAGCCTACGACCAGATCATCCAGGGTCTTTCCGGCATTATGAGCATCACCGGTACACCGGAAACGGCGCCGCTGCGTGTCGGCTATCCCGTCGCCGATACGCTTGGCGGGCTGGTCGGGGCATTCGCCATTACCGCCGCATTGGTCAAGCAGAAGACGACAGGCGAGGGCGCGTTCCTCGACGTCTCGATGCTCGAATGCACGCTTTCTGCGCTCGGCTGGCCGGTGTCGAACTATCTGACGGCGGACGTCGAGCCGCAGCCGATGGGCAATGAAAACATGACGGCCGCACCGTCTGGCGCGTTTCGCACCGGCGACGGCTTGCTCAACATCGCCGCCAACAAGCAAGAGCAGTTCGTCACACTGTGCCGGTTGATCGGTCGACCGGAGCTGGCGTCGGATGTCCGCTTTGCCGAGCGCGAAACGCGCAAGCAGAACCGCATTGCATTGAAAGCGCTGATCGAGGATGCCTTGGCGAGCGGCTCGGCCGCCGCCTGGGAGGAGACGTTCAATCGCGCCGGCGTGCCGGCAGGCCGGGTACTGACAATCCCGCAGGTCCTGCAAGAGCGACAGGTGATCGAGCGCGGCATGACGGCGCGCTTCCCGGCTGTGTCCGGCATGGACAGGCCGCTGACCGTGGTGCGCGGCGGCTTCATGGTCGATGGCGAGGCACCTTTGCCGAGCAGGCCGCCGCCGGGGCTGGGCGAGCATATGGACGAGGTTTTTGCCAACCTGCCGCCACGCGCCAAGAAAAGAGCGAAGGCATGAGCGGCACGGAAAGAAGACATGAGCGACACGGAAAACAAGACTGGCCGCGCGCGCGGCGAGGAATGGTGGCAGACCGGCATCATCGAGATGCGGCCCGGCGTCATCCGGCTGCGCGGCTATGAAATCCAGAATCTGATCGGCCGCGTCAGCTTTCCGGCAATGATCTGGCTGATGCTGCGCGGCGAACTGCCAAGCGAGGAGCAGGCGGCGCTGCTTGGCATCGCGCTGGGTGCCGCCGTCGACCACGGGCCGCAGGCGCCGTCCATCGCCATCGCCCGCATGGCGATCACGTGCGGTGTCGGCATCAACAGCGCCATGGCGTCGGCCGTCAACGTGCTTGGCGACGTGCATGGAGGCGCCGGCGAACAGGCGCTCTCCTTTTACGGAGACATCGCCGCCGAACTGGACGCCGGCGTGCCGCTCGCGGACGCGGTGTCGGCGCGGGTTGATCGTGTCCTTGCTGGGGAAGACGGCTATGTGCCGGGGCTGGGCCACCGCTTCCACCCGGTCGACCCGCGGGCGCCGCGCCTCATCGAACTGACCCGCGACTTTGCCGCGCGCGGCGTCGTCAGCGGGCGCTTCGCCGACATCGCCGAGATGGTCGAGGCGGAAGTTGCGCGGCGCAAGGGCAAAAAAATCCCGCTCAATATAGACGGTGCGACGGCCATCATCTACGGCGAGCTCGGCTTCCCGCCGCCGCTGACGCGCGGCCTTTTCGTGCTGTCGCGCTCGGTCGGCATCCTCGCACATGCGTGGGAACAGTCGCAGGAAAGCGACCGCAACAAAGGGCCACTGCCGCGCGAATGGCTGTGGGCCTATACCGGCACGCCGGCGCGGCCTCTGCCCGAGGAAGACGATGGCAGTCAGTGAGGCATCGGTTCAAGAGACGGCGGCGGGCGCTGGAACCAATTCCATCCCGACACACACAGTCGGGGCAGGCCCCCATCTTTTATCGAGTGTGATCTTTTCCGAACGCCGGATTCTGCTTTTTGGGATTGTGCTCCAGTTCGGCAATCCTGATGTTCCTCACTAGCGTCGAAAGATCCGGCTCGTCGATCAGCAACGCCGCGTCGGTCGGCGTCAGCCATGCCCGCTGCCGTCTCTCGGCTTCTTGCCAATTGGCAAGTTCCTCGGTTACTTCCAGCAAATAGACGACGACGTCGACGCGAACGAACCGGTTCGCCAGCCGCTTCCAGTAGTGATAGGTACCGGCCGGCTGTTTCAGTGTCTTGCCGAGAACACCGGCTTCTTCCTGTGCTTCGATGGTGGCTGCCTTGCGGCCGCTCTTGCCCTTCATCGGCCAGCCCTTCGGTACGATGAAGCGCCTCGTCGTTCGCGATGTGACCAGCATCACCTCGACATCGCCATGCTCGTTCAGCCGAAAGGGAATCGCCGCGACCTGGCGAACCCCGTCGCCCTTCCTTGCCTTGCGTACGACCTTCTTCTTGCTGGCTGCCATTCGATAATCCAGTCGAAGCGGTGCCCAGACGGCAAGGGCAGCGTTGCAAAGTCGGCCGCCCTCAATGGGGCGCAAGCGGAGCGGTTTCCCCAGTATATAAGTCGGCTAAATAAATGAAAGGGGCCGGTCGTCAGCGGCAGGTGCTGACAAAGCCGCTCCCCGACGGCAGCAACTGGCAAGTTGGCCTCATCTGCGGCACCTCCTGCCGTTGCGGTATTGGGATTTGGCGATCCTGGGCACGGTACTGCTGTTGCTGCTGCTGGTATTGCTGCCGCCGCAGCCTGTTCTCCAACATCTGCAACTGGTCTTGCTGGATCAACACGTTGCGATCGGCGGGGCTGACGACCTGTGCCGATGCAGCAGGATTTACGCCCCACAGCAGCGCCGCAGTCAGCATTGCCGACCCAAAAAACTGCAGTAGGAGAAGCCGTGGCATCCGTTCATTCCCGCACAAAACCGTTCTTCCCTTAATATAGGGCTTTTGTCGAACGACGCCATGGCCGCCGCTGATTTGAAGCGGATTGGAAGAGGCATTTCGGCTTCGGACGCCCGTCGCGTCAATCGACTTCGCGCAGCCGGTATCCGACGCCGGTCTCGGTGGTGATATAGCGGGGCTGGTCGGGCGTTTTTTCGATCTTTTGCCTGATCTGCCGGACGTAGACTCTGAGATATTGAACGTCGGTGGAATCGCCCCAGACCTGCTTCAGCAGGAACTGGTGGGTGAGAACCTTGCCGGCGTGCTGCACCAAGGTGCGAAGAATGTCGTATTCCTTCGGCGAGAGCTTTATCTCCCTGTCCTCGACCTTGACGATGCGCTTCACCAGATCGACGGAGAGGTCGCCGGTTTCGAACACCGGTCTCTCACCCTGCTTCTGGAACTTGTGGCGAAGCGCTACGCGGATGCGTGCGACAAGCTCGTTCATACCGAACGGCTTGGTGATATAATCGTCGGCGCCGAGTTCGAGGGCCGAGACGATGCCGGCCTCGTCGGTGCGGCTGGATAGGATGACCACGGGAATATCGAGGCCGTCGTCGCGCCATTTGCGCAGCAAATCATGACCGCTCATGCCGGGCAGGCCGAGATCGAGCAGGATCAGGTCCGGTTTTTCCGCCTCCATGAGTTCGATCGCCACGTTGGCGTTCGGCGCCTCGCTGATCGCATAGCCCTGGCTGCCGAGCCCGACGCGAAGCAGTTTTCGGATCGGCGGTTCGTCGTCGACCACCAATATCCTGACGTCCAGGCTCGTCATGCCAGATCGTCCATATTCTGATGGCCTGCATCGGGTTCGCCGAGGTTGGGCAGCTCTGCCGGCACCACCTGCATCCAGATGGTGAAAACCGCACCAGAGCGGTCGGTTCTGTTTGCCGCCGAGAGAGTCCCGCCCATCGCTTCGATGAAGCCACGGCAAATCGACAATCCGAGCCCGGTGCCGGCACGCACCTGGTCACCCTTGCGCACACGGTAGAATGTATCGAAAACGCGCTCCAGATCGGCTGGCGGAATGCCTGGTCCCTCATCCATGATCTGCAGGATGACGAAGCCGTTGTCCGTCCAGGCCTGCAGGCGGATCGTCGAGCCTAGCGGCGCGTATTTTGCAGCATTGTCGAGGAGGTTGAACAGCACCTGTTCAAACAGAACGGGGTCGAGCCGCAACATCGGCAGATCCGATGGAATATCGATCTCGGTCTTGTGCTCGCCGACGATTTTGCGGGCCCGATGCAGGGCTGAGCCGACAATGTCGCCGACATAGTGGAACGCATAATTCGGCTCCATCGTGCCGGATTCTATCTTGGTCATGTCGAGCAGGTTGGCGATGAAGCGGTTCAGCCTTTCCGATTCATCAAGCACGGTCGACAGCAGTTCCGCCCGGTCCTCCTCGGGAAGTGCGGCCTCGAATTCCCTGAGTGTTCCGGCCGCGCCCATGATGGCGGCAAGCGGCGTCTTCAAATCGTGGGAAATGGAGGTGAGCAAGGCCGAGCGCAGACGGTCTGCCTCGGCCGCAAGCTTGGCCCGGTCAACATCGGCGACGAGCTGGATACGCTCGATGGCGACCGCCGCCTGGTCGGCGAGCGCATCGAGCAGACGCTGTTGCTCGGGTGTTAGCAGCGGACCTTGCTTGTCGTTGTCGAGGCCGACAACGCCCACCGCCGTGCGTCCGGTCCGCAGGGGCAGATAGAGGCGTTTTGCTCCGGGCAGGGTGTCGGCGCCGCGCCCGGCGGCGCGGTTATGTTCCCACGCCCAGCGGGCTGCTGCGATGTCGGCCTCGGCCAGCGTGTCGTCGGGTGGGTAGCCGGCTTTGACCGCGATTGTGCCGTCCTCGGGCAAAAGCAGCACCACGCGCAGCTTCAGCATCAAGGCGATCTGGAAGGCAGTGGCCCATAGCACGTCGTCCAGGGTACCGGCGCCGGCGAGCTTCTTTGAAAACTGATAGATGTCTTCCGTGGCGCGCGCCCGTGAGCTGGCGGCAATCGCCTGACGCTGCACCCGCGCCGTCAGATTGCTGGCGATAACGGCGACAACAAGGAACACGGCAAGCGCAACGATGCTCTCCGGATCCCTGATCGTCAATGTGTAGCGCGGCTCTAGGAAAAAGTAGTTGAATGCAAGGGCGCTGACGACACAGGCGTACAACGCTGGCCAGAGCCCGCCCGTTACAGCCGATGTGAGCACCGCCAGCAGAAAGACAATGGCCAGATTGCGAACGTCGAGAAACTGGTCGAGAACAGTGCTGAAGGCGAGGGAGCCCATGACATAGGCTGTGGCTAGCAGGTAGGGCCTAACCTGAAACTGCTTCTGCTCGGTTGCCGCGCTGACATTTTTCGAGGGTGCGTCGGTGCCCTGGTCGGTTCCCGAAATTACATGGACGCTGATGTTGCCGGCGTCGCGGATGAGATCATAGGTGAGCGAGCCTTCGATCAATTCGCGCCAGCGCGATCGGGTCGGCCTGCCGATCACGATATGGGTGAAGTTGTTCGCCGTCGCGTGGCGAACGATGTCTTGCGCGACATTCTGACCCGGAATGGTCGTCACCTCGGCACCGAGCTGCTCGGCAAGGCGCAGCTGCGTCGCCAGCCGATCCTTGTCCTCCTCGGGCATGGCGGCTGAGCGAGGGGTGTCCACATGAAGCGCCGTCCAGGGGGCGCGGAGCCGGTCGGCCAGCCTGCGTGCATAGCGGATGCGAGCCGCTCCGCCCGGACGTGCGTCGACGCAGACGAGAACCCTTTCTCCGGCCGCCCACGGTCCCGGGATCGCGTGGGCCTGCATATGGTTGAGCAACTGCTCGTCGACACGCTGGGCGGTGCGGCGGAGCGCCAACTCCCTGAGAGCCGTCAGATTGCCCGGCGAGAAGTAGTTCTCGATGGCGCGCTGGGCGGTGTTGGAGAAGTAGACCTTGCCTTCCTCCAGCCGCTTGATCAGGTCGTCGGGGGTGAGGTCGATGATCTCGATGTCGTCGGCCTGGTCGATGATCGAGTCTGGAACCGTCTCGCGCACCCTGACGCGCGTGATCTGCGCCACGACGTCGTTCAGGCTTTCGACGTGCTGGATGTTCAGTGTCGTGTAGACATCGATGCCGTGCGTCAAGATTTCCTGGACGTCGAGATAGCGCTTGGGGTGACGGCTGCCGGCGACGTTGGTGTGGGCGAGTTCGTCGACCAGAACCAGCGCCGGGTGCCGGGCGAGGATGGCGTCGAGATCCATCTCCTCGAGGATCCGCCCCTTATAATCGATCTCAAGGCGAGGAATGACCTCGTAGCCTTCGACCAGCGTCTGGGTTTCCTTGCGGCCGTGCGTCTCGACGATGCCGATCACCACGTCGACCCCGTCGGCCAGCCTGGCGCGGCCCGACATCAACATCTCGTAGGTCTTGCCGACACCGGGGGCGGCGCCGAGAAATATCCTCAGGCGACCGCGCTCCTCCCGCTCGGCATGCGCGAGCAGCGCGTCGGGAGACGGCCTGGTTTCGGCGGTGCGGCTGTCGTCTGGCATAAGGGTCAATCATGAACGGCGCCGGCTTCGGTGTCGATCCCGGCGCCGCCTTTCATTGTTTCATCGCATCGTCCAGCGCAAGGTTGAGGGCCAGCACATTGACCACCGGCTCGCCGATGAAACCCAACTCGCGATCCTCGACTTGGCTGTCGACAACCGATTTGATCCGGGATTCATTGACGCCCCTGGCCTTGGCCACCCTGGCAACCTGAAAATAGGCCGCATCGGGGCTGATATGCGGATCGAGCCCGCTGCCGGACGTGGTGACCAGATCCATCGGCACCGGCTGGTTCGGGTTTTCTGCTCTCAACTTTTCGGCGTCGCTCTTGATACGGTCGATGAGCTTCGGGTTGGTTGGGCCGAGATTCGAGCCGCCCGAGGCGGCGGCATTGTAGCCGTCGCCGGCAGCCGACGGGCGGCCATGGAAATAGCGGTCGCTGGCGAAAGCCTGGCCGATCAGCTCGGAACCGACGAGCTTGCCGTCCTTCTCGATCAGGCTGCCATTGGCCTGGCGCGAAAACAGCGCCTGGGCAATGCCGGTCATGCCGATCGGATAGACCAAACCCGTCAGAACGGTGAAGAAGACGATCATGACGATCGCGGGCCTGATTTGATTGAGCATCGACGTGGTTCCTTATGCGAGACCGAGAGCAGTGATAGCCATGTCGATCACCTTGATGCCGACGAAGGGGACGACGACGCCGCCGAGACCATAGACAATGAGATTGCGGCTGAGCAGCGCACCGGCGCCGACCGCGCGGTATTTGACGCCCCTTAGCGACAGCGGGATCAGCGCGATGATGATCAGCGCGTTGAAGATGATGGCCGAGAGGATAGCGCTCTGCGGCGTCGCCAGATGCATGACGTTGAGCGCTTGCAGCGGCCCGGCGGTCTGGCCCGGGGCGATGTAGAAGACGGCGAATATTGCCGGGATGATGGCAAAATACTTGGCCACGTCGTTGGCGATGGAGAAGGTGGTCAGCGAACCACGCGTCATCAGCAGCGCCTTGCCGATTTCGACGATCTCGATCAGCTTGGTCGGATCGCTGTCAAGATCGACCATGTTGCCGGCCTCGCGCGCCGCGACCGTGCCGGTGTTCATGGCAACGCCGACATCGGCCTGCGCAAGGGCCGGCGCATCGTTGGTGCCATCGCCGCACATCGCGACCAGCTTGCCTTTGGCCTGCTCGTCGCGGATCAGCTTCAACTTGTCCTCGGGCGTCGCCTGGGCAAGGAAGTCGTCGACGCCGGCTTCCGCCGCGATCGCCGCCGCGGTCATCGGATTATCACCGGTGATCATCACCGTGCGGATGCCCATGCGGCGCAATTCGGCAAAGCGTTCTGCGATGCCGCCCTTGACGATGTCCTTCAGATGGACGACGCCGAGCAGGCGCCCGTCGCGCTCGACCGCCAGTGGGGTGCCACCCGATTTGGCGATCTCGGCGGCGATCCCCTGGAGGTCGCGGACGGTGTCGCTGCCGGGGCGCGTACTGCCTGTGGCAACGGTCGAGAGGTTGACGTGGGCAAGCACCGCATCGACTGCGCCCTTGCGGACCGAGGAGCCTTCCAGATCGACGCCGCTCATGCGGGTTTGCGCGGTGAAGGGCACGAACGTCGCGTGCAGGCTTGCCATGTCGCGGGCGCGGATGGCGTATTTTTCCTTCGCCAGGACGACGATCGAGCGGCCTTCCGGCGTTTCGTCGGCAAGCGAGGCAAGCTGGGCCGCGTCGGCCAGTTCCTGTTCGGTGACGCCCTTGACCGGACGAAATGCCGTCGCCTGACGGTTGCCCAGCGTGATGGTTCCGGTCTTGTCGAGCAGCAGCGTGTCGACATCGCCGGCCGCCTCGACGGCGCGGCCCGACATGGCGAGTACGTTGAAGCGCACCAGGCGGTCCATGCCGGCAATGCCGATGGCCGACAGCAGGGCGCCAATTGTGGTCGGGATCAGGGTAACGAACAGGGCGACCAGCACGGTCACCGAGATATAGCCGCCCGAATACGAGGCGAAGCTCGGGATCGTCGCCGTCGCCAGCACGAAGATCAGCGTCATGCCGACGAGCAGGATGTTAAGCGCGATCTCGTTGGGTGTCTTCTGGCGCTCGGCGCCCTCGACCAACGAGATCATGCGGTCGAGGAACGTATGGCCGGCAGCCGCAGTGATGCGCACGCGGATCCAGTCGGACAAGACCTGCGTGCCGCCGGTCACCGCCGAACGATCGCCTCCGGATTCGCGAATGACCGGTGCGGATTCGCCGGTGATGGCCGCCTCGTTGACTGAAGCCACGCCTTCGACCACCTCGCCGTCCGAGGGGATGATGTCGCCGGCTTCGACCAGCACGATGTCGCCGACCTTCAGGCTGGTGCCGGGCACCAGTTTGAACTTGCTGCGGTCGCCACCGTTCAACAGCTTGGCCTGCGTCTCGGTGCGCGCCCGGCGCAGCGAGTCTGCCTGCGCCTTGCCGCGGCCTTCGGCCACCGCTTCGGCGAAATTGGCGAAGAGCACGGTGAACCACAGCCAGATGATGATCTGCAGCGTGAAGCCAAGATCGCCGCCGCCGGTAACGAGATCCTTGACGAACAGCACGGTGGTGAGCGCCGAGACGACGGCGACGACGAACATCACCGGGTTCCGCATCAAGGTGCGCGGGTTCAGTTTTCTGAAGGAACCGCCGATAGCGGGCCACAGAATGCGGGTATCCATGATGCTCACGGATTTCGACGGGCTCATTTGGTGGCTCCAGTGTCGATGTTGTTGACCGGTCGATCGTGTGCCGAACGAAGGTGCGGCGGCCCGTAAGCCAGCAGCCAGATCATGATCAAGGCTGCCGCAATAGCGAGGAATGTGGACAGCGTCGGGAAAGGAGGGGGCGTTTTCTCCCCCTCCGGCTCGGGGCGATGCCGGACCTTTCGAGGTATGATCTTGAACCAGGGCATCGCCGTTTCAGAATGTCTGACCGTGAATCATCGCCAGGTGCTCGACGATCGGTCCGACCGCCAGGGCAGGGAAGAAGGTCAGGCCACCGACGATCAGGATGACACCGGCCAGCAGTCCGACGAACAGCGGACCGTCCGTCGGGAAGGTGCCGGCGGAGGCAGGGACGGTCTTCTTCGCAACCAGCGAGCCAGCAATCGCCAACGCCGGAATGATGACCAGGAAGCGGCCCATCAGCATGCCGATGCCGAGCGTTATGTTGTACCAGGGCGTGTTGCCGCTGAGACCGCCAAAGGCGGAGCCATTGTTCGCCGCGGCCGAGGTGTAGGCATAGAGAACCTCGGAGAAGCCGTGTGGACCGGCGTTGGCGATGGAAGCAACGCCGGTCGGCAGCACCACCGCGATAGCGGTGAAGATCAGCATTGCCAGCGGCAGGCAGAGCACGGCCAGTATAGCCATCTTGACCTCCTTGGCCTCGATCTTCTTGCCGAGATATTCGGGCGTGCGTCCGACCATCAACCCGGCGACGAAAACGGCAATGACGATGAACATCAGGATACCGTAGAAGCCGGCGCCGACGCCGCCGACAATGACCTCGCCGAGCTGCATGTTGATGATGGGGATCATGCCGCCGAGTGCGGTGAAGCTGTCATGCATGGCATTGACCGCGCCGCAGGACGCGGCCGTGGTGATGACGGCAAACAGTGCCGACAGGGCGATGCCGAAGCGGCTCTCCTTGCCCTCCATGTTGCCGCCGTCGATGCCGAGGGCATGGACCAGAGGATTGCCGGCGGCCTCGGCCCAGTAGCAGACGGCAACGCCGGCGATGAACAGCACGCCCATAGCCGACAGAATTGCCCAGCCCTGGCGCTGGTTGCCGACCATGCGGCCGAAGACATTGGTCAGCGCCGCGCCGAGGGCAAAGATCGTCACCATCTGGATCAGGTTGGAGATTGCATCGGGATTTTCGAAGGGATGCGCTGCATTGGCGTTGAAGAAACCGCCGCCATTGGTGCCGAGCATCTTGATGGCGATCTGCGATGCGACCGGCCCGACCGCGATGGTCTGTTGCGCGCCTTCGAGCGTGGTCGCGTTGACGTAGGCAGCGAGCGTCTGTGGCATGCCGAGATAGACATAGACGAGCGTCAGGACGATGCAGAACGGCAAAAGCAGATAGAGCGTGCAGCGGGTCATATCGACCCAGAAATTGCCGATGGATTTGCCTGAGGCCCTGGCAAAGCCGCGGATCAGTGCGACCGCAATGGCGATGCCGGTCGCCGCCGACAGAAAATTCTGCACGGTCAAGCCGGCCATCTGCACGAGATAGGACATCGTGCTTTCGCCGCCGTAGTTCTGCCAGTTGGTGTTGGTCATGAAGCTGGCGGCGGTGTTGAAGGCCAGCCCAGGTTCGACGGCGGTCATGCCGGCCGGATTGTAGGGCAGGCCGCCTTGCAGCCGTTGCAGCAAATAGAGCACCAGGAAGCCGGCCAGGTTAAAGAACAGCAGGGCCGCCGCATAGGAGGTCCAGTGCTGCTCCTCGCGCTCGCTGGTCCCTGATATGCGGTAGAGCCCGCGCTCGAGCGGGGCCAGAATTGACGATAGGAATGTGCGCTCGCCGCTGAAAACGCGATGCATGTAGCCGCCGAGCGGCTTGGCCAGCAAAACTACGATCCCGCAATAGACGAGGATCTGCAGCCATCCGTTGATTGTCATGGGGTTGGCTCCTTGCCAGCGGAGATCAGAAGCGTTCCGGGCGAACGAGGGCGTATGTCAGGTAAGCGAGAAGAAACAAGGTCACGGCGCCGCCGAGGATATAGTCGAAAAGCATGTTACGATCCCTAAACTTACGGCTTGTCGCAGGCTTTGATGTAGCCAAAGCATAGAGCAAAGAACGCGATTCCAATCCCGACAACAACGATGTCCATCGTGCATTTTCCTTATAATGGTGTTTGTTCTTTTCAACTTGGACAAAACTATCCGAGCCTGTCGCCGCATCACATCGGCGGCCGGATACATCGCTTCGGCGAATATGGATCAAAGTGCCATAAAGGTTCGAGACGGGACGCGGAGCAAAGAAATCAAAATCCCATAAGGATTTCGCCGCCTCGGCGCTGGCCACAGCTTCAGGAGGGAGGTGCGCACCGGCGCGCGAAGCTGCCGGGGATCAGTCCGCGCGGGTGTAGATCACCGCGTAGTCGTCCGCATAGGCCCGCTTCCAGCCCAGTTCCTCGAAGAACGGAATGCGGCTGTCGTCGGCGGTCAACAATGCCCAGCCTACCGTATATTTCTCGAGTTGGGCTTTCAGGATCGGCTTGCCCCGGCTGTGCCCAGTCTGCTCATCCGTTTCCGTAAAGCCATTCAGGAAGAGCTGATCCGCGCGGCCGTCGATAAACGTCCTGATGCCATGGAAAATCAGCGTGCCGCCGAAATTGTAGGAGTTCAGCAGATTGCCCGACAGTTTATGGGTTTGGGCGAATGCCAGCGCGTCCCTCGCCGAGGTCTTCTGGCTCGGCACCACCGGATACGCCATGAACGCCGCAGCCGCCAAAACCACCAAAACGGCAATTCCAGCGCAAATCCTGGAAAATTGCCGTGCGAAAAAATGTTCAAGTCCGTCGCGCTTTTCAGCCGCCCATTTTGCGGCTGAAAGCGCTGGATATTGTTGCGCGACCTCGACGGCAAGGACGACCGGGACAAGAAGAAAGAACAGGTACATGAACCGTATGTGGGTGAGATAGACGTGCAACGTGAAGACAAGGAACAGCGCCTTGGCCCAGCCAATGCGCAATCTCGACACGAGCAGCCCGAAAAACGCCACCAGCAGGGCCACCTCCTGGAGGGTATGCCGCGAGGCGTCGAACGGCTGCCACTCCGCAATGTAAGGCACCGCCTCATTGCCATAGGCCACGGTGAATGTGGCGAGTATGGCCTTGACGCCATAGGGATTGAGCAGGCTGATCAGCGGGCAAAGCAGCCCGAAAGCGATCCACTTGGCCAGCAGCCGGGGGTTCGACAAGCGCGTGCGCATGACGAGGTCGAGGCCGGCGAAGGCGGCGATGACGAAACCGAAGGTGAAGGTGGCGTGGAGATTGGCCCACAGGCAAAGCAGCGCCAGCAGCCATAAAGGCGGCGCTTTCTCGTTGCGTGCGGCTTCGAAAAGACCGGCGGTCCAGACGACGATAATGGGCAAGGTAAAGATGTGCGGCCGGGCGACATAGATCGGCCCGATCAACAGCGCGAGCACCAGCGTCAGTCCTATCGCCAGCGTCGGCTTCAACCACGCGCTGAGATACCACGACGTCAAGAAGACCGTCAGCGCGATTACTGCAGTCGCCAGCAGTACCACGCCGTTCCAGCCGCCGGCTTCAAAGGCAATTGCAAGGAGAACCTGGCTAAGCCATTCCTTGGCGATCCATGGCTGGCCGGCAAAAGTGTAGGAATAGATGTCGACGGTGGGGAATGTGCGGCTTGCCAGCATATCCATGCCGACCTTGATGTGCCACCAGCTATCGGGATCCTGCAGGAGGGAGGTGGCAAAGGCGAGGAGCGCCGCCGCCATCACGACGGCCGCCAACAGGCAAAACACCAGCCTCACATGCCGTATGTCGTCTATCGACGGCCTCGCCTCACCAGATATCCCGCGCATGTGGCATCCCTGAGCCGCGATAGCGGTAGGGATAGGCCGAATTTGTTAGAAAACCGATAAGCTGCAGGATTGCGGCCACAATCCTGTGCCGCGCGTCCAACCGGCTCGGCGCGTTCAGCCCTCGGCCTTGAAGTTCTTGGCTTCCTTCTCGACCTTCGGGCTGTCCTTGCCGTGCTTGCGCATCAGATCCTTCGCCTGCTTCGGCGAAACGTCGGTGGTTTCAGCCAGACGCAGAGCCTCCTTTTCGTCCGCATCGCGCGTCTTGCGGTCGGCCATTGCGGTTTTCTTGTCAGCCATTACGACGCTCTTATGCTCTCGGCGATTTCGTTCAGCACCTTGCGATCGGTGCCGTGGCGCTTGATCAGCGTGCGTGCCTGATCCGGGGTAATGCCCGCTTCCTCGGCGAAGTGACGTACCTCGTAGTCTTCGCCGCCCGCCACTCGTGAGCGGTCGCGACTGTCGGTCTTGGTTTTGTCGTCGGCCATGACAGCTCTCCTCATCTCGACGAGGGCATAACGGGCAAGATTTCAGCGAGTTCCTTCGAGCGTGTCGCCCAATTACCGCGTTCGGGCATGACCCGGCATGAGCAGCGGTTTTGCTCAAAGCAAGGGCTTGGTGCCAGGCCGACCTTCACGCACAAACAGGCTGGCCTCTTTGGCGGCGCTGCCAACCGCCCGCCACTGCTCCTGGGCGCAGCCTGATATTCGTTCCGGTTTGCTAATGGGAGCGATGGTCGAACACGACGCCCATGGTCCTACCAACGGCCGTCATGACGATAAGCTCGACCAGATCGTCGTCACTGTTGCCGCAGGCCGGGGCCGTCCTGCGAACGATGTCCAGCATCGCCCTCGTCGATATGGTGTCGCCGGCACCGAACCGTGAAAGCGCAGATGAAACAAGCTCTTGGGCCGTCAAGTCGGCGACAGTCACCCTCTGCACCACGTTCATTGGCTTCCTCCCACCATGAACCCTCTCCCGGGAGAATGATACGCCGAACGTCGGGTTTCGCCAGCGAAATGGTGGTCCTACCAGCACGTGGTCGGCGACCGAAATCGTCGGTTTTGCGTGAGGCAATCCGGGCGCGAGGCGCCAGTGCTTTTGTGCCATGCGACTTCGACAAAGACCGATCCCGGCGGCCGGGATCGGTCTCAATTTTATTTACTTTGCAGTCTGATACTTGGCAGTGTGGTCTGCTCGGTTGCGGCCGAAGCCAGCGCAGCAAGAACCACGGTTCGGGCAGGACTGGAACGGTTCGTCGTTTCACGGAAACGCCGAACCGGTCTGTCTTTTTTGTTTGACGCAATTCCGGACGGAAAACCGTTCACACGTTTTCCCGGAATTGCTTGTCTTATGACTCTAGGCGGCCAGGTCGCTCGGAAGCTTGCCGCCATTCTCGGCCAGCTTTTTCATCAGTGCATCATGCAGCCACAGATTCATCGTTACGGTGTCGTTCATGTCGCCGGTGTAGTTCAGCTCGTGGGCAAGCTCCTTGCGGGCGCCGAGGCTGCTGTCGATATTCAGAGCCTTCATCAGGTCGACGATCGAATTCTTCCAGTTGAGCTTTTGCCCCTTCGCGGCCACCGCCTTGTCGAGAATGGCAGCGATGTCCGGGGCAGAGGACGGCGCGGCCGGCGCGGCCGGAGCCGGGGTTGCAGCCGGGCCGGGTCGGGTAGGCGCCGTCGGCTGGGTGGCCGTGTTCGAAGCAGGCGCGGGAGACGGTTGCGCCGTCGGCGCTTCGGCCGCAACCGCGTTTCCGAAAATCGCACCTTTGATACTGTCGAAAATGCCCATTGCTATCTCCTGTGTTGGCTTGACGGTGTGTTGCCTTGACGGTCGGTGAGGCGACCGTTGCCGAATGCCGCATTGAACGCCATGGTTGTACCTGACCACGAACGCAACGCAGGGGCAACTCCAAACTGGCTGAAAGGTAAAGGCTTGGTTGCGTTAGAAAATCGATCGAGACGGCAGCAGTTCGGGCTAGATACAGCTCGAGAGACCGTCAAGTGCAATGGATGGCGGCCTAAATGAAGGCTCTCAGCATGCATCCAGCTAAATTAGAAGTTGCAAATAAATCTGCGGATGCCGAGCGGTTCCGTACGAGTAAGATCAGTGTCAGTGGCCAATGGAGGCATTGGAGCGGTACCTGGAGGGAGACGCTCTTGATGATGAAAGCAGAAAGATCGTCTAGGTTTCGTATTCGCATCGTTGAGGGGAGCGAACCATGATCCCGGTTGTCGGAGCTGAGATGAGCATGCGCGCGGCAGGCAAGCGGCTTGGCATCGTCACGCGCCTGCGTCACCGGCGGACCGGCTGATGGCGCCCGTCAAGATCGACCCCGCCAAGGTGCGCGAGTTCAGGGATGCCGAAAGCTTCCATGCCTGGCTTGGCGAGCATCACGTCAGCGAGGACGAAGTCTGGATCAAGATACATAAGCTCGATTCGGGGCAGCCGTCGATTACGCCGAAGCAAGCCATCGACGTGGCGTTGTGCTGGGGCTGGATCGATGCGGTGCGCAAGGCGTTGGACGGCAAAAGCTACCTGCAGCGCTACACCCCGCGCGGCAGGAAGAGCACCTGGAGCCAGATCAATGTCGACAATGTCGCCCGGCTGATCGAGGAGGGCCGGATGACCGAGCTCGGGCTGAAACAGGTCGAGGCAGCCAAGGCCGATGGCCGCTGGGCGCGCGCTTACAAGAGCGGCAAGGAGATGAAGATCCCCGACGATCTCCAGGCGGCAATAGACGCCGAGCCCAGGGCGAAAGAGATGCTGGCAAAGCTCAGCGGGCAAAACCGCTTCGCACTCGCCTTCCGCATCCACAACATGAAAACCGAAGCGGGACGCAAGAAGAAGATCGCGGCGTTCGTGGAGATGCTGAAGCGCGGCGAGACCATCTATCCGCAGGGCAGAAAGTGACATCTGACGAGGCGTGCCGGCGCTGCGTCTTGTGCTTGTCCCTGTCGGCGAGCCCCGAATGCTGCCGGATCGCTGCTCAGGCGCACCTTCGATCCTGGCGATGTCGCCGACGATTTGTTTTCGACGAGCGTCGCCCGGCACTTCGACACCAGCTCTCATTCGTTTAGTTGATGCAGGAAAAAAGTCCCGTCCTCACAGTCGGCATAGTATATTAGCAGGCGCTGTTATGAGGTTTTTGCCCGTTCAGGAGCCGACTGGCACGTGGGCCGTGTTTGATGCGACCGTGGACGTGCCTGCGGATTTCGCTGGCAGTTGCCTTATCGGCTTGCCGCGGGAGCGGGCGGAGTGGCTCGCAGCAAGAGCCAATCGAGATGCTGCAAAAGGCACTTCGATTTGCCGGTTGTCAGCTGCCGGACCGGCACAAGTTCTTAGACTTAGACCGTTAGGAGAGATTTCGATGATGCACGAACAGGTAATGGAAGCTGCGTTGGCAGCCAGAAATCAGGAAGTGGATATTTGTGGTGTCTTCGACATCACCAACAAAACCGATGCGCCAATTGGCTCTCGCCGATTGGGCGAGGCTATCCACTTTGTCGCCAATGCACCTATCGTTGGCTATGATGTTCACGCCGCCGTCATCAGGTATGGGCCACTCGGAACCCCCAGCCTCAGAGCAACAGATTGCGCACAGCTGTGGGAGAAGTTTGGCGAGGCCTTGCTGCAACACTGACGGGCAGACCTTCGGCGCGTATGACACCACCATCTTGCAGGACACTTCGCTAGCGAGAACGACGTGGAAGCCTGGCGGGTGATGTTGCAATTAAATTAGCCTGAGCGCATATTTTTTACCGGCTGGACTCGCAACCGGCCAGGCCCGGCGGCCGGCCGCCAACGGGCTGTCAGGCCGGGGACAAATGGCTCCGCAGGCCCGACGGTCCCCTTGGCAGGTCGCTGGAACCAAAGCATGATGCGGCGGCAAAAACGGTTTGGGGGAATGACATGCCTAAGGTTTCGGAACTCTTTTTCAAGACAGCCATCGTCTTTCTAATTCTGGGAATTGCAGCTGGCCTGCAGATGGCAATTTCAGGAGATCACGGCGCGTTTCCGGCTCACGCGCACATCAACCTGCTGGGGTGGGTCACCAGTGCAATATTCGGCGGCTACTATGCGCTGAACCCGGCAAAGGCTGCCCGCAGGACGGCGATGATCCACTACGGCGTGTACAATCTCGGCCTGGTGGTGATGCTGCCGGCGCTTTACCTGATGCTGCAGGGAAATCCGGCGCTCGAGCCGATCGTCGCCACCGGCTCGATGATTGTCGCTGCCGCCGTGCTGATCTTTGCCTTCGTGGTTTTCTCCAGCGAAACAGAGCGCTCAGTCTCGGGAATACAAGCGGTTCCGCGCTAGACGGGTCGGCGATGGTGCCGAGCCTGTCAAAGCCCGTGCTCTGGTGGAGAGCGCGGGCCAGTCGGGTTGTGGGCTGAACTGGGTGGGAGCCCGGAGATATCGACGTGGCGAAGAGAGCGGGACACCTAGAAGGAGAAGAGGGCGCTTGTGAAGGCTGTGAAGCTGTCACCATCTTATTGATCGACAGTCGGTGCAGTAAGTAACGGAGGCTCCACTAATTTTCGCCAAACAACCTCGGTTTTTTCGAAACTCTGCAACTGCACTTTGAGTATCGCTGTGCCTTCTAAGAAGGCCACAATTGAGGTCTCCCTCGCAAACGAATCAATAAGGCTGACAGTGGCTTGGTCTTTTGGCCGTCGAGTGAGTGTTCCCTCGAAAGCGTTCCCAAATTGTCGGATTCGGAGTTCGATTATCTCGGTTCGCTGTCTCGGATATGTCGAAAACAGCCCAGCGAGGGTATTCCCGGTCAGGGCATTTCCAGTTGCTTCACGCTCGAATTCTTCGGTTGCTTCGTAGGACCCGTCAGACCTTTTGCAAACGTTCAGAACCCCATCAGCAGTTTCCCACTTGCCTACAATGTCGGAATCGTCTGACTGCAGTGCCGCGCAACCGAGTTCCAGCAGGAAGACTTGCCTCGTTTTGGCAATGGCGCGGGCTTGTGTCACCTTATCCTCCTGTTCTCTGGAAGCTGAATCTAAGGAGCTTAAGGCGTCTACTACATTAGTATGGTGATCGGGCATTGCTACAGCAGCTTGAAGCCGCTTACGAGCCTCACCGAAGAACCCGCCTTGAATTAAGCCAAAGGCTAGGTTTGCATCCGCCAACGTTTCTCCCTTTGATGAGGCCTCTTCATAAGCGGCTACTGCTTCACCCGTAATTTTCAATGTGGAATAGGCCACTCCCAAGTTGTTCCAAGCCATCCCCGTTCTTTCTCGCACAGGAATGCTCTCATAGTGCATCAAAGCCAGCTCTGTGTCGCTTTGGCCATAGCTATGGGCTAAATCGAATCGAAGTGAAGTGTCGTCGGGAGTCTCTTTTAAGCGAACCTCATCTATCGCGTTCGCTATTTGTTTGAGGCTATTGGCGCTGGCTAAGCTTCGCAATGTACGCCTTAACAAGGCGTTCTTTGTGGGCTCTTCTCGTGAGAGCGCAAGAAGTTTTGACTTAATTCCAGCATAGTCTAACTCTTCACTTACTCCATCGAGTGTAACAAGACTGCTGACGGCGGCTGAGGCCTGTTCAATGCTCGCGGCGCAGTCAAGTGCCTTCGCATGAGCACTCACTGCACCTATGGTATCTCCATAGTATGCAAGAACGTCTCCGAGCATGTCATAGAGGCGGGAGTTGTTCGGGAAGGTTGCCACCTTTGCCTGGATGGTCTCTAAGGCTCCTGATTTTCCGACCCTCATGTTGAGATACGCTCGCCAACTGTCCCATACTGCTAAAGCTTCCTCCGAATCTGCCAATTTGCAGGCTCGAAATGCACTATCGATCTCGGATTGTTGGGTCTCGTCTTCGTGGAAGACGGCGAGCATAAAGGCATCTTCATACTGCCACAGCTGCCAGTCGTCCGCCGGCTCAAAAGTCCTTAGCAGCTTGTCGGCGTCAGCGTCCGCTGGAACCTTCTCCGGCGCCTTTTCCGCTTCGACACGACCCGCATTCTCGGGGGCAGGCCGTCTGCCTCCCACCCGGATGGCTTCAAGGATCGAGTGCGTTGCTGGCCCAAGTGCGGCGGCTAGATTGTCATCTGTTCTGGACGGTTCGTAGTCTACGGGCGTAATCCCTATTAAGTCTGACGGAAAGTTTATCTCTATCCCCCGAGGTCTAACAATAAACGTACGCTTTCGTGTTAATCGGCCGATAAATAGCCCTAGCTCAAATAGAACGTTATCTCGGACGGTTTTCCTGGTTTCACCACGCATCACGGTAACATCATCGGGAATAAACACGAAGACTGCAAAGTCTGCTCTGTCTAGATGCCTTTCTAGCGCCTCCAGTGGATATTCGGAGTGCCCAAACGCGCTCTCTGTCCAGACTATTGTCTCCGCGTCGTAGCTCAGACCGGCAGCTATTGCCTTGGCTGGTCGCAAATTTTCGCTAGATGAACCTATGAAGATAAAAGGCTTGTTCACTCTTTGACTCTTCTATCCCGTTCCAAAGCTTCGTTGGCTCGTGATACCAAAAGATGGATGCCGCGACTCTTGCGGATCGGGAACCCGTATGCCAACCGCAACTCTTCAGCCAGCTTTATGGCGGCTGCGGCGTGACTGACAATGAAGTCATCGGTTCTCACCTCTATGAAGCCAGCATCAATCACATCCTTGCTAATGCTCTGGCGGATCGCAACCTCCCTCCTAAAATTCATTGATTGTTCGGCAAGAGATTTTCGCAAAGACTGCCAAGCGGTAGGATCGTCGGGATAGGCCGGAAGGTTCGGGGGCATCAGGGCTCCGGGTGACATCTTGTATATGTCCTGCCGGACCAGCACTCCTGCGCACTGATCCCCGTATTCCTCGAGAATTACTGCAATGCAAAGCGCTAAATGTTCAGCCTTGCGCCGGCGCTCCATATATTCTCGATAGCCGCCAAACATCCCGTTAATGGCAGCAGTCCCCAAGCCTGCACTCAGGAAAATCTGGACAATGGCAATCCAATTCCAGTGCGTCAGGTCCCAATTCATGCGCGTGCTGCTTTGCAGTTTGAGAGTATGGAACGGGATGCAAAATGAAATTTGGGTCTCACATATCAGACGCCGCCTCGCGAGACCCTTCGCCCATGCCCCTCCAGGCATTTCGTTTTGCCGTCCTAATGCCCGCCCGGCGACGACTTAGTGCCCTTCCGCCCGCAGTCACGCCCGATCAAGCGTTCGCACTGCCACTGCCACCAAGCTGACCGCCACGATAGGCCCGACGTCTCCGATAGTGAAGCCAGCGACGAGCTCCAGGCTATTGGCGGTCGAGACCGCCTATACTCAGAAGTCCTCGAAAGAGCGCCGTACCCATTCCGCTTGCGTGGCTGTTGATGCTGGCACCGGCCTCCATAATGCTAACCGCGAACGGCGGGGACCGTTGAAGAAATGATAGGAAAACCAGTGCCACCCTGCCTTGCGCAATTCTTCCTACGCGATGATCAACAGGTCTCCAAATTCCTTAGGGGTGATAGTCAATTCCCCAGCTTAAAGTAAATTGTTTTGGGGAAGGGCGCCAGCCAAATAGCTTAAGCAAAAAAATGGTCAAATGTCTTACAAAATATTCGTGTTGCTGGCGGAGAGAGCGGGATTCGAACCCGCGTTACGGTCTCCCGTAAACACACTTTCCAGGCGTGCGCCTTCAACCACTCGGCCACCTCTCCGTCTTTAGCATTTTCGCTGCGGCCGGTTTCGCCGCGCGGGTTGGGGAGATGCATCTCCCTTGGGGATTCCGGACCGGAATTCCGGCCGTGGGCGCCGTCAACCAGCGGATACCCTTTCCCCGCACCTGAGCCGTCAAAGCAACAGGCGCGGGGCTCATCTAGTCGATCCGGTGCCGAATGCCAAGACATAACGACAGTCTATTCGCTTTGCCGGATACGGATGCTCACCCCATGTTACCGGAGCACCCGTTGGGAGCCTATCGAAAGGGGCGGCGGAGGTGTGCTCGCCGTCCGGCGCGCCGCCGGTTCCGGCGAACCGGCGGTCGCGGGTTCAACTTCGCGTGTCGCGATTGCAGGCGAAGCAAGTAGATCCTATCTAACAGTCCGATACGACATTCTGATAATCTCCTGGGGAGGAAGGGTCTGGATGTTCCGCTTCATCTTTCGTCTCGCTGCAATGGTCGCGCTGTCGGTTTCGGTCATCATGGCCGTGCTCGATGCGACCCGGTCGGTGGCGGCTTCGGCGCTGGTGATGACCCCGCTTAATACCAGCTGGCTCGCGGTCTCGCCGGATACGCGCAGCGCCTTCGAAAGCTTCGTCCGCGACAAGGTCAATCCGCTGCTGTGGGATGGCACCATCGCCTGGGTGCTCAGCCAGCCCGGCTTCGCCGTGTTCGCGGTGCTGGCGTTCATTCTTTACGCCATCGGCTACAGGCGGCAGCGCCCCAGCGGGCGGTTCGCCGCGACCTGAAATTCCAGCCTGACCCGGTGTTCCCGTAGCGGGGAGGCTCAACCAAGAAGAAAAGGAAACCGCACTATGTTTCTCAGCGACATGCTGAACAAGAAGCTCAACCTGCCGAAGCCCTCCGAGGCGCTGCCCGGCCGCGACCGGCCGATCCCGACGGCATCGAAGCACTTTGTCTCGAACAGGCCGCTCAAGGGTCCCTATCCCGAAGGGCTGGAGACGGCGATGTTCGGCCTGGGCTGTTTCTGGGGCGCCGAGCGCCTGTTCTGGCAGGTCGAGGGCGTCTGGGTCACGGCGGCCGGCTATGCCGGCGGCGTCACGCCCAACCCGACCTACCAGGAAACCTGCACCGGGCTCACCGGCCATGCCGAAGTCGTGCTCGTCGTCTACGACCCCAAGATCGTGTCTTATGCCGAGCTCTTGAAGCTGTTCTGGGAAAGCCACGACCCGACGCAAGGCATGCGCCAGGGCAATGATGTCGGCACCACTTACCGCTCGGCGATCTATACGTTCAACGACGCGCAACACCAGGCTGCGATCGCCTCGCGCGACGCCTACGAGGCTTCGCTGCGCGGTGCCGGACGCGGCAAGATCACCACCGAGATCGCGCCGGCGCCGGAATTCTATTTCGCCGAGGAAGACCACCAGCAATATCTGGCGAAGAACCCCTACGGCTATTGCGGCCTGCAGGGAACCGGCGTCTCCTGCGCCATTCCGGCCGCCGTATCCGCCTGATTTTATGACCCTGACGCAAGGAATATGCTGTGACGCCGCGATGCGGCGCCACGCTTTTCCAAAGGGTCAAAATTCCACGTGAATTTTGTTTCGGGCCGTGCCAGATTGGCCCGAAGCGGGAGGACGACACTCCTGCCTGACGCCGCGTGCCTGCCGGAGAACCGGGCCGGCATGCGGTGCATAATGGACAAATAACCGACAGGGGTGTGGATCACATGAAACGTATCGTTCTCGGCCTTATGGCCGCAGCTGCAATGGTTCTTCCGGCCTTCGCCGCGGACATTCAACCCGCGCTTCTCTATGATCTCGGCGGCAAGTTCGACAAGTCGTTCAACGAGGCGTCCTTCCACGGCGCCGAAAAGTTCAAGACCGAGACCGGCATCCCCTATGTGGAATTCGAGGTCAGCAACGCCACCCAGCGCGAGCAGGCGCTGCGCCGTTTCGCCGAGGACGGCCGCAATCCGATCGTCATGGCGGGCTTCTCCTGGTCGGATGCGCTTGACAAGATTGCCACCGAGTTCCCCGACACCAAATTCGCCATCATCGACATGGTCGTGGACAAGCCCAATGTCCGCTCCCTGGTCTATAAGGAGCAGGAAGGCTCGTACCTCGTCGGCGTGATGGCGGCGATGGCTTCCAAGACCAAGAAGGTCGGCTTCGTCGGCGGCATGGACATTCCGCTGATCCGCAGGTTTGGCTGCGGCTATGTCGGCGGCGCCAAGGCGGCCGGCGCCACCGACGTCATCCAGAACATGACCGGCGATACGCCGGCAGCCTGGAACGATCCGGCCAAGGGCGGCGAGATCGCCAAGACGCAGATCGACCAGGGCGCCGACGTGGTCTACGCAGCGGCAGGCGGCACCGGTGTCGGTGTGCTGCAGGCAGCGGCCGACGCCGGCAAGCTCGGCATCGGCGTCGATTCCAACCAGAACGGCCTGCAGCCCGGCAAGGTGCTGACCTCCATGGTCAAGCGCGTC
The DNA here is from genome assembly GCF_040317925.1 of Mesorhizobium sp. M1348. NCBI lineage: Bacteria > Pseudomonadati > Pseudomonadota > Alphaproteobacteria > Hyphomicrobiales > Phyllobacteriaceae > Mesorhizobium > Mesorhizobium sp. M1348. The sequence goes on from NZ_JAMYLH010000001.1 coordinate 700,994, forward strand.
GACGTTGCCGTCTACAACACCTTCATGGATGCCAAGGACGGCAAGTTCACGGCCGGCATCAACGATCTCGGCCTCAAGGAAGGCGGCGTCGACTACGCCATGGACGACAACAACAAGGCACTTGTCGACGATGCGATGAAGGCGGCGGTCGAAAAAGCCAAGGCCGACATCATTGCCGGCACCATCAAGGTGCACGACTACATGTCGGACAATGCCTGCCCGTATTGATCGATTGCCCTTATTGATCGACTGGCACTGCTGAACTGACGAGCCGCCGGGTGAAAGCCCGGCGGTTTTGCATTGTCAGCCGCTCACCAGTGCGGCGGCTTGGTTACCGGCACGTCGGGTGCGGCCTGTTCCTCCAGCGCCAGGAAGCGCTCGGCCAGCGCGTCGAGCTTGCGCTGCATGCGCTCGATCACCTTCCACTGTTCGGCGATCTGGCCGGACAGTTCCTCAATGGTCTTCTCCTGCTCGGCGGCGCGGATTTCCAACGTCGTCAGCCGGTCCTCGGGCATGGTCATTTGAAATCCTCGATCAGGCGATTGTGCAGGCTGCGGCCACGTTGGAAATTGACAAGCATGGCGGGATTTGTCGAGAGTGAACGCTGCTCCGGCCAATTGGCGCAGACCCAATTGGCACAGACTGGGCGTCATGCTAGGCGTTTGACCAAGCGGTAAAAAAATAACAGTGGGAACAGGCTGCATGGCGCAAGCCGCAATCGAGCTGATCGGCATCGACAAGAGCTTTGGCGCCGTGCGCGCCAACCGTGACATCAATCTGGAGATCATGCGCGGCACCATCCATGGCATCGTCGGCGAAAACGGCGCCGGCAAGTCGACGCTGATGTCGATCCTCTATGGTTTCTACCAGGCCGATGCCGGCGAAATCCGTGTCGGCGGCCAGCCGGCATCGATCAAGACGCCGAACGATGCGATCGCGCTCGGCATCGGCATGGTGCATCAGCATTTCATGCTGGTCGACAATTTCTCGGTCCTGGAAAACGTCATTCTCGGCGCCGAAAGCGATGCGCTGCTGAAGAAGAGCATCGCCAAGGCGCGTTCCGAGCTGGAGCGGCTCGAGCGCGAATACGGGCTCGAAGTCGATCCCGACGCGATCATCGAGGAATTGCCGGTCGGCCTGCAGCAACGCGTCGAAATCCTCAAGGCGCTCTATCGCGGCGCCGAGATCCTGATTCTCGACGAGCCGACGGGCGTGCTGACGCCGGCCGAGGCCGACCATCTGTTCCGCATCCTCAGGCAGCTGAAGGAGCAGGGCAAGACGATCGTGCTGATTACCCACAAGCTGCGCGAGATCATGGCGATCACCGACACGGTCTCGGTGATGCGCCAGGGCACGATGGTGGCGACACGCGAAACCAGGAAGACCACGGTCGAGGAGTTGGCCGAGCTGATGGTCGGCCGGCGCGTGCTGCTGCGCGTCGAAAAGGGCGAGGCGAAGGCCGGCGGCGTCAAGCTCGCGGTCAAGAATCTGACGGTGAAGGATTCCCGCGGCGTCACCATGGTCGACGACGTCTCCTTCGACGTCCACGCCGGCGAGATCGTCGGCATTGCCGGCGTCGCCGGCAACGGGCAATCCGAACTGCTCGAGGCGATTTCCGGCATCAGGCATGCCGTGTCGGGCTCGGTTATGCTGGACGGAAAGCCGATCGACCTGACCGGCGCCGCCGACCCTGGCGAGCTGCGCGAGCGCGGCCTTGCCCATGTGCCGGAGGACCGCCACCATGTCGGCTTGGTGTTGGCCTTCGAGGAGAACGAGAATTCGATCCTCGGCTACCAGGACGACGAGCGCTATCTGAAGGGGCCGTTCCTCGACATCGACGCCATCCGTAACGATGCCAGGGACAAGATCGTCAAATACGACATCCGCCCGGCCGACTGCCGCCTCAAGACCGCCAATTTCTCCGGCGGCAACCAGCAGAAGATCGTGCTCGCGCGGGAAATGGAGCAGGATCCCGGCGTGTTGATCGTCGGCCAGCCGACGCGCGGCGTCGATGTCGGCGCCATCGAATTCATCCACAAGCGCCTCATCGCGATGCGCGACCAGGGCAAAGCGGTGCTGGTGGTTTCGGTCGAGCTCGACGAGATCCGTTCGCTTTCCGACCGCATTCTGGTGATGTTTGCCGGCCGCATCGTCGGCGAGCGCGGCCCCGACGCGACCGAGGGCGAACTCGGTCTGCTGATGGCCGGCGTCGAGCACCGGGAGGCGGCCGAGTGAGCACTCCCTATGCCAAGCTGCCGGCCTGGGCCGATTACGTGCTGATCCCGCTGATCAATCTGTTCGTCGCCTTCGTCGTTGCCGGCTTCGTCGTCATATTGGTTGGCGAGAACCCGCTGCGCGCAGCCGTCGTCCTGGTCGAGGGCGCCTTCGGTCGCGGCCAAGGCATCGCGTTCACGCTTTTCTATGCCACCACCTTCATCTTCAGCGGGCTTTCGGTGGCGGTTGCGGCGCATTGCGGCCTGTTCAACATCGGTGGCGAGGGCCAGGGCTATATCGCCGGTCTCGGCATCGGCATCGTTTGCCTGGCCTTCGACAGCGTGCTGCCCTGGTGGCTGACCTTCCCGATTGCCATTGTCGCCGCAGCGGCGATGGGCGCGCTGTGGGCGCTGATCCCGGCCTATCTGCAGGCCAAGCGCGGCTCGCACATCGTCATCACCACCATCATGTTCAATTTCATCGCCGCCAGCGTCATGGTCTATGCGCTGGTGGGCATGCTGAAGCCGCCCGGCTCGATGGCGCCGCAGACGCGCACCTTCCTCGAAGGCGCACAATTGCCGAAGCTCAACTGGATCATCGAATTGTTCGGCGCCAAAATCCGTTCGGCGCCGTTCAACGTCAGCTCGCTGCTGGCGCTGGCCATGGCCTTTCTCGTGTGGGTGCTGATCTGGCGCACCAAGCTGGGCTACGAGATGCGCACCTATGGCCATAGCCCGAAAGCGGCGCGCTATGCCGGCATTTCGGAGATCCGCATCATCATCATCGCGATGATGATCTCGGGCGCACTGGCCGGCATGATGGCGCTCAATCCGACGATGGGCGACCAGCATAATGTCGCGCTCGAATTCGTTTCGGGCGCCGGTTTCGTCGGCATCGCAGTGGCGTTGATGGGCCGCCTGCACCCGGTCGGCATCGTGCTTGCCGCAATACTGTTCGGCATGCTCTACCAGGGCGGCGCCGAGCTCGCCTTCGAGATGCCGGCGATCAGCCGCGACATGATCGTCATCATCCAGGGCCTCGTCATCCTGTTCGCCGGCGCGCTCGAGCATATGTTCCGGCCCTACGTCCAGGCGCTGTTCGCCTCGCTCAGCCCGAGATCGGTTGGTATGGAAGCGGTCAAGGGGAAGGGTGCCTGAGATGGATTTCTTCAATGCCATCGTGCAGGTCCTGGACTCGACCATCCGCCTGTCGGTTCCCTTGCTGCTCGCCTGCCTCGCCGGCCTCTATTCGGAGCGCGCCGGCGTCTTCGACATCGGGCTCGAGGGCAAGATGCTTGTCGGCGCCTTCGCCGGTGCCGCCGCCGCCTCGGTCTTCCACTCGGCCTATCTCGGGCTCGGCATGGCCATCCTCATCTCGGTTGCCTTCGCGCTGATCCACGGCTTTGCCTCGATCACCCATCGCGGCAACCAGATCGTCTCCGGCGTCGCGATCAATTTCATTGCGGCCGGATCGACGATCATGCTCGGCCAGGCCTGGTTCCAGCAAGGCGGGCGCACGCCAGCGCTGGCCGCCGGCGAGCGCTTCGAGGCAATCATCTGGCCGGGCGCGGATGCGCTCAGGAGCGTTCCGATCCTCGGGCCGATCTATTCGGAACTCATCTCCGGCCACTCCGTGCTGGTCTATCTCGCCTTCCTGGCCGTGCCGTTCACCTGGTGGGTGCTGTTTCGCACCCGCTTCGGCTTGCGCCTGCGCGCCGTCGGCGAGAACCCGGCCGCGGTCGATACCGCCGGAATATCCGTCGCCTGGCTGCGCTACCGGGCGCTGATCTGCACCGGCGTGCTCACCGGCATTGCCGGCGCCTATCTGTCGATGGTGCAGAATGGCGGCTTCGTGAAGGACATGACCGCCGGCAAGGGCTACATCGCGCTGGCCGCGCTGATCTTCGCCAAATGGAAACCGGTCAACGCCATGTTCGCCTGCCTGCTGTTCGGCTTCCTCGACGCGGCGTCGATCCGCCTGCAAGGCACGCCGCTGCCGCTGATCGGCAAGGTGCCGGTGCAATTCATGCAGGCGCTGCCCTATGTCCTGACGGTCATCCTGCTTGCCGGCTTCATCGGCAAGGCAATCCCGCCGCGCGCCGGCGGCGTGCCTTATGTCAAGGAACGCTGATCTATCATGGCTCATGATCTGTTCGAAGCGGCGAAAGCCGCCATGGCCAAGGCCTATGCGCCCTATTCGAAATTTCCGGTCGGCGCGGCGTTGCGCACCGAGGACGGCCGTGTCTTCACTGGCGCCAATGTCGAGATCGCGTCCTATCCGGAGGGCTGGTGCGCTGAAACCACCGCACTTGCCAACTACATCATGGGCGGCGGCGGCAAGATCACGGAAGTCGCCGTGATCGCCGAACGCGTGGCAAAATGCTCGCCCTGCGGCGGCTGCCGGCAGCGGCTGGCGGAATTCTGCCGGCCGGAAACGAAGTTCTATCTCTGCGATGACAGTGGCGTGGTCGAGACCGTGACCATGGGCGAGTTGCTGCCATACGGATTCCAGGGCGATGTGCTGAAATGAAAGAAGCGCTCGATCACCTCGTCGAAAGGCTGGACGGGCTGGCGCCGACCACCGCTTTGGTGCTGGGATCGGGGCTTGGCGGGCTTGTCGACAAGGTCGAGGATGCAGTGCGCATTTCCTACGCCGACTTGCCGGGGTTTCCCAGAAGCGGCGTCAGCGGCCATGCCGGCGAGGTGGTGGCGGGGCTCTTTGCCGGCACGCCGGTGCTGATGCTGTCCGGCCGCGCACACTACTACGAGCACGGCAACGCGGCGGCGATGCGGCCGGCACTCGAGGTGCTTGCCGGCCTCGGCATCTCCAAACTGATCCTCACCAACGCCGCCGGTTCGGTCGATTCCGGGATGGGGCCGGGCTCGGTGATGCTGATCACGGACCACATCAATTTCTCGGGCTCCAACCCGCTGATAGGCGAGCCGAGCGACCGCCGTTTCGTCGGCCTGACCGAAGCCTATGACGCCGGTCTCCGCTCCGCCATCGAGCAGGCGGCGAAGGCCACCGGTACCACGCTGCACAAGGGCGTCTATATGTGGTTCTCCGGCCCATGCTTCGAGACGCCCGCCGAGATCCGCATGGCGCGCGTCATGGGCGCCAACGCGGTCGGCATGTCGACGGTGCCGGAGGTCATTCTCGCCCGCTTCCTCGGCCTGCGCGTCGCCGCCTGCTCTGTCGTCACCAACCTTGCCGCCGGCATGACCGGAGCCGAGCTGTCGCACCAGGAGACCAAGGACATGGCGCCGGTCGGCGGCGCGCGGCTGGCGACCATCCTGCAGCGCGTTTTTCAGGACGGGCTTCCGGAGCACAGGGTCGACGCCTGATGCTTCCCCAGGAAATCATCCGCCGCAAGCGCGATGGCCAGAAGCTCTCGGCTGAGGAGATCGCGTTCTTTATCGAGGGCCTGACCGCCGGCACCGTTACCGACGCGCAGGTCGGCGCCTTCGCCATGGCGGTGTTCTTCAACGGCATGAGCCGCGACGAGGCGGTGGCGCTGACAATAGCGATGCGCGATTCCGGCGATGTGCTCGACTGGTCGGATCTGCCTGGGCCGGTCACCGACAAGCATTCGACGGGCGGCGTCGGCGACAATGTCTCCTTGATGCTGGCACCGATCGTCGCTGCCTGTGGCGCCTATGTGCCGATGATTTCCGGCAGGGGTCTGGGCCATACCGGCGGCACGCTGGACAAGATGGATGCCATCCCCGGCTATATCAGCCAGCCGGACATTGCACGCTTCCGCAAGACGGTGCTGGAAACCGGCTGCGCCATCATCGGCCAGACCGCCGATCTGGCTCCCGCCGACGCCAGGCTCTACGCCATCCGCGATGTGACGGGAACAGTGGAATCGGTGCCGCTGATCACCGCCTCGATCCTATCGAAGAAGCTGGCCGCCGGCCTCAATTCGCTAGTGCTGGACGTCAAGGTCGGCAACGGCGCCTTCATGGAGAAATCGCGCGATGCAACCGCGCTGGCCAACAGCCTGGTCGACGTCGCCAATGGCGCCGGCCTTAAGGCCTCGGCGCTGGTCACCGGCATGAACGAGCCGCTGGCATCCGCCGCCGGCAATGCGGTCGAGGTGCGCAACGCCGTCGATTTTCTCACCGGCCGCTTTCGCGACCGGCGGCTGGAGGACGTGACGCTGGCGCTGGCCGCCGAAATGCTGCAATCGGCAGGCCTGGTGTCGTCCAACCAGAACGGCCTGCGCCGCGCCGCCGAGACGCTGGCCGGCGGCCGCGCCGCTTCCATCTTCGCGCGCATGGTGGCGGCACTTGGCGGTCCCGCCGACTTCATCGAAAATCCGGAAAAATATCTGCCGAAAACGGCAACGGAATTTGCCGTCAAGGCGAGCGCGAACGGCTTTGTCACCGGCATCGCGACCCGCGAGATCGGGCTTGCGGTGGTCGGGCTTGGCGGCGGGCGGACGCGGCCGGACGACAGGATCGATCACGCCGTCGGCATCACCAGGCTGTTGCCAGTCGGCGCTGAAGTGCGGACCGGCGAAGCGCTGGCGCTGGTCCATGCCCGCAATACCGGGGATGCCGAAGCGGCCGCCGCCGCCGTGCTTTCGGCCTATACGATCGGCACTTCCAAACCGGCCACGGAGAAAACCGTCATCCGGCGGATCCTGCCGCGCGGGTAGAGCCCATTCCGATGGGTATCGGATGGGCTCTATCTCTCTTGGACCATGATCTTGTCCGAAAACCGGTTCCCTCTTTTCGCTGGCGCGGACCTGCGGTTCGGGATCACGGTCTACTGAACCAGCAGCAGCGTGCCGTCTTCGACCTGGTATTTTTCGAGCCGCTGCAGAAAGCTCATGCCGATCAGGTTGGTGTGCAGCGCCCTGTCGTCTAGCACGACGGCCTCGACGCCCTCGACGGTGATCCTGCCGATCTGCAGGCGGTCGATCGTCACCACGGCGGCCTTGATCGCACCGTTGGCGGTGTTGACCTGATGGCTGAAGTCCGACGAATTGAGCGAGATGCCGATCCTGCGTGCGGTCGAGCTGTTGATGGCGACGAGCGTCGCGCCGGTATCGATCATGCCGTCGATCTGGCGGCCGTTCAACTTGAAGGCCGACATGAAATGCCCGCGCGCGTCCGCGGTGACGACGACCTTGCGGCCGAGCGGCTGCGGCGTCGCCGGCCTGTCCGGAACGGCGGCGAGGTTCAGGTCGGTTTGTGTGTCGGCCGGCTTGGTTCCGACGGCGGATTTCAACAGCCGCTCGATTACCTGTGGATTCGACTGATAGACGATCGGCAGCGATGCCGACGTTCCGGCAAATACGCCAAGGATGAGAAGCTTGCGCAGCATGGACCGGCCTTTGTGGTTGCCGATCCTTAGTCCGATATGGTGTTTGCCGCTTTAACGAATGCGGAAACCAGCCGTTTGCGTAAACAATCGGTAAACGGACCTATTTGGTGCCGTACATGCGGTCGCCGGCATCGCCGAGACCGGGCATGATGTAGCCCTTCTCGTTGAGTTGGCGGTCGATGGAAGCGGTGAAGACCGGAACATCGGGATGCGCCTGGGTAAACCGCTCGAGGCCCTCTGGTGCCGCCAACAGGCAGAGGAAGCGGATGTTGGTGGCGCCGCGGCCTTTCAGCTTGTCGATCGCCGCGATCGCCGAATTGGCGGTCGCCAGCATCGGGTCGACGACGATCACCAGCCGGTCGGCGAGGTCGCCCGGCGCCTTGAAGAAATATTCGACAGCCTCCAGCGTCTCATGGTCGCGGTAGAGGCCGATATGGGCGACACGCGCCGCCGGCACCAGATCGAGCAGGCCTTCGAGCAAGCCGTTGCCGGCGCGCAGCACCGAGGCGAAGACCAGTTTCTTGCCCTCCAGCGTCGGCGCCTCCATCGTCTCGATCGGCGTCTCGATCGTCGTCGTCGTCAGTTCGAGGTTACGGGTGACCTCGTAGCCGAGCAATAGCGAGATCTCGCGCAGCAGCCGCCGGAAACCGGCCGTCGAGGTTTCCTTCTTGCGCATGATGGTCAGCTTGTGCTGGACAAGCGGATGGTCGACGACGGTGACGCCCTTCATGGTGTTCTCCGAACTGCGCAGGTGAATAGTGGATGGTGAATGGTGAATAGTGAATAGTGAACTGGTTTGCCAGTCCTTGGTTGCGCGGAAAAACTCGCGATTGATGGACCGAAGCGCCGGGTGAACCATTCACTATTCACCATTCACCTGCCCTTGGCGCCGAGCCTGCCCAGCAGCGCCGCCCTGGTCTTCCTGTCGACGAAGGCTGCCTCGATGGCCGTCCTGGTGACGGCGGTGAGCGCCTTGTCATCCATGGCAAAATGCTCGGCGGCGATGTCGTATTCGCGTTTCAGCGAGGTCCAGAAATAGGGCGGGTCATCGGAGTTGAGCGTCACCTTGCAGCCCGCCGCGCGCAAGGCGGGAAAGGGATGGTCGGCGAAGCTGTCGAAGATTTTCAGGGCGATGTTGGAGCCGGGGCAGCATTCGAGCACGACGCCTTCGTCGGCGATGCGCCGCACAAGCTCGGGGTTCTCGATGGCGCGCACGCCATGGCCGATGCGAGACGGGCGGATGTGGTCGAGTGCCGCCTCGACGCTTTCCCAGCCCAACAATTCGCCGGCATGAACGGTGATGCCGAGGCCGGCCTCGCGGGCGATCTCGAAGGCCCTGACATAATCTTCCAGGTCGCCGATCCGCTCGTCGCCGGCGACACCGAAGCCGGTGACGAGCGGATGCCCGCTGCGGGCCGCGAAACGCGCCGCCCGCTCGATCGATTCGACACCGAAATTGCGCACGCCAGTGACGATCATGCGGCCTTCGATGCCGGTCTTCGCCTTGGCGCGGGCCATGCCTTCGCCGAGCGCGTCGGTATAGGCCTTCGGCGACAGCCCGGCCTTGCTGGCATGGTCGGGCGAGGTGAAAACCTCGGAATAGATGGCGCCGTCGCGGGCAAGGCTGGTCAGGTAGTGATCGGCCAGCCGCGCATAGTCTTCTTCAGTGCGGAACAGGTCGGAGGAGAAGTCGTAGGCGGCGAGGAAAGAGGTGAAATCGTGCCAGACGAAGGAGCCGTCCTGGATGTAGGGCGAGGCATCCTTGCCGTATTTCTCAGCCTGGCGGAGGACGAGTTCAGGCGCCGCTGCCCCTTCGATGTGGCAGTGCAGTTCTGCTTTCAAAGGCATTCGATTATCCCGTCAGGCTTTTCTTATGACGCAAGTTCTTGTCGGAAAACCGTGTGACACTTTTCCGGAACCTGCTTCGAAGCGCGGCCGAACACCGCGCCTTAAACAATAGCGCCCGCACCATCGATCGGCTATGGTCCCGCCGATTTTATGGCGGATCAAAACGATGTCGGTTGAAAGAACCACTGCTGCGGGCGGCATGGAAACCTCCTATGGTTTCAAGCGGGTAGGACCAGGCGACAAGCAGTCCCTGGTCAATGATGTTTTCCACAAGGTGGCGAACCGCTACGACCTGATGAACGACCTGATGTCGGCCGGGCTGCATCGGTTGTGGAAGGACGCCATGGTCGCCTGGCTCAATCCACCGAAGCGGCCGGGCTGGAGCGTTCTCGACGTTGCCGGCGGCACCGGCGATGTCGCCTTCCGCATCGTCGAGGCGAGCGGCAGGCACACTCATGCAACTGTTCTCGATATCAATGGCTCGATGCTCGCCGTCGGCCGCGACCGGGCCGAGAAAAAGGGCCTGTCGGCAAATACCGATTTCGTCGAAGCCAATGCCGAGGAACTGCCTTTTGCCGACGCTGCTTTCGATGCCTACACCATCGCTTTCGGCATCCGCAACGTGCCGCGCATCGATGTGGCGCTTGCCGAAGCCTATCGCGTGCTGAAGCCTGGCGGGCGCTTTCTCTGCCTTGAATTTTCCGAGGTCGAGATGCCGCTGCTCGACAAGGTCTATGAAGCATGGTCGTTCAACGCCATCCCGCGGATCGGCAAGGTGGTGACCGGCGATGGCGAGCCCTATTCCTATCTGGTCGAATCGATCCGCAAATTTCCCAATCAGCAGAATTTCGCGGCGATGATCTCGCGCGCGGGCTTTGACCGCGCCTCATTCCGCAATTATTCCGGCGGCATCGCCGCGCTTCATTCGGGCTGGAAGCTTTGAGGCTGGCCCGCATTTTCATAACCCGACGTGCCTTTCGCCAGTTCGGGAAACCGGCAGGGCAAAGCCAGCCATGAGCAGCATCGGCGCTGGTTTCAGGCTCGTGCGGGCCGGCTGGGTGCTGGTCCGCGAAGGGGTCATCGCGGCTTTGCCTGGCGACGAACTCTTCGGCCTGCCGAAATTCGGCTGGCGCATGGCCCGGTTGTTCACCCGCCGGCGCGCGCTTGCCTATGAGCGCGGCGACAGGCTGGCCAAGGCGGTCGTGCGGCTCGGCCCGTCCTACGTCAAGCTCGGCCAGTTCCTGGCGACACGGCCAGACGTCGTCGGCAACGATATCGCGCTTGATCTCGCCATGCTGCAGGACAAGATGCAGACCTTTCCCAAGGCCGAGGCCATAGCGGCGATAGAAGCATCGCTCGGACGCAAGGTCGGTGAGCTCTATGCCAGTTTTGGCGAGGCCGTCGCCGCCGCCTCGATCGCGCAGGTCCATACCGCCGAAACGATGCAGGACGGCGTCGTTAGGCGAGTGGCGGTGAAGGTCATCCGGCCGGGCGTGCGCCGCCGCTTCTTTCGCGATCTCGAGAGCTATTTCCTCGCCGCCCGGCTGCAGGAAAAGTACATCCCGTCGTCGCGCCGGCTGCGGCCGGTCGAGGTGACGGAGACGCTGGCCCAGACCACCAAGATCGAAATGGATTTGAGGCTGGAGGCGGCGGCTTTTTCGGAGCTCGGCGAGAACACCAAGGACGATCCCGGCTTTCGCGTGCCGTCGGTCGACTGGGAGCGCACCGGTCGTGACGTGCTGACCATGGAATGGGTCGACGGCATCAAGTTGAACGATATTGCCGGCCTCGCCGCCGCCGGCCACGACCTGAAGGCGATTGCCGCCAACCTGGTCCAGTCGTTCCTGCGTCATACGCTGCGTGACGGTTTCTTCCATGCCGACATGCATCCGGGCAACCTGTTCGTCGAGGCCGATGGCACCATCGTCGCTGTCGATCTCGGCATTGCCGGCCGGCTCGGCAGGAAGGAGCGTCGCTTCCTCGCCGAAATCCTCTACGGCTTCATCACGCGCGATTACCAGCGCGTCGCCGAGGTGCATTTCGAGGCCGGCTACGTGCCGCGCCAGCACAATGTCGCAGCTTTCGCCCAGGCGATCCGGGCGATCGGCGAACCGATCCACGGCCAGCCGGCTGAGACCATCTCGATGGCCAAGCTTTTGACGCTGCTGTTCGAGGTGACCGACCTCTTCGACATGGCGACGCGATCCGAGCTGGTGCTGCTGCAGAAGACCATGGTCGTCGTCGAAGGCGTCGCCCGCACCCTCGACCCGGCCTTCAACATGTGGAAGACGTCGGAACCTGTGGTGAGCGGCTGGATTACGCGCAATCTCGGCCCGCGCGCTTTACTGGCCGATGCGCGCGACGGCGCCAACGCGCTGCTGGCGCTGGCCCGCCAGGCGCCGGACCTCGCTGCCCGCACCGAGCGGCTGTCGCGTGAGATCGACCTGATGGCCGAACACGGCCTGCGCTTCGACGAAAGGACCGCGCACGCAATCGGCAGGGCCGAGGCGCGCTACACCCGCTCCGGCCGGCTGGCGCTGTGGGTAATCGCATTGACGCTGGTGTATATCGCCTGGAAGCTGCTCTAACGCCTTGTTGTCGATTGATTGCATTGCTATCATTGCCTTCGGCGATTTCGGATAAAGTGCAATCACATGGCCAGCATCACGATCCGCAACCTTGATGACGAGGTCAAGGATATGCTGCGCCGATTGGCTGCGGAGAATGGCCGGTCAATGGAAGACCAGGCGCGGGTCATGATCCGCGCAGCGGTCGAAGGTCAACTCGGTTCGTCCGGCCGCATCGACCAGATCGAGAAAACGTTGCGCGAACTGATAAGCTTGCAGAATCCTGCAGCTCCGGTGGTCGCGGTCCCCAGCCAAGTCGCGCGAGGTGTCCTCTCCGGCAAGCGCATCCTGCTCATCATCGGCGGAGGCATCGCTGCCTACAAAGCGCTCGACCTGATCCGCCGGCTGCGCGAGCGTGGTGCTTCGGTGCGCGTGGTGATGACGGCTGCGGCGCAGGAATTCGTGACCACGCTGTCGGTCGGGGCGCTGTCGGCCGATCATGTCTTCACCGATTTGTTCGACCGCAATGACGAGCACGATGTCGGCCACATCCGCCTGTCGCGCGAGGCCGACCTTATCGTCGTGGCGCCGGCCACCGCCGACCTGATGGCGAAGCTCGCCAACGGCCACGCCAATGATCTTGCCTCCACCGTGCTCATCGCCACCGACAAGCAGGTTTTAATGGCGCCCGCCATGAACCCGAAGATGTGGGCGCATCCGGCGACCCGGCGCAACCGCTCGACGTTGCAGAAGGACGGCATCGCATTTATCGGCCCGTCGAAGGGCGAGATGGCCGAGAGCAACGAGGCGGGCGAGGGCCGCATGGCCGAGCCGCTGGAGATCGTCGCCGCGATCGAGGCGCTGCTCGACAGCCGGCCAAAGCCGCTGGCGGGAAGAAAGATCATCGTCACTTCCGGACCGACGCATGAACCGATCGACCCGGTGCGCTACATCGCCAACCGCTCGTCGGGCAAGCAGGGCCATGCGATCGCGGCGGCGCTGGCCAGGCTTGGCGCCGACGTGCGTCTCGTCTCCGGTCCGGTCGGCGTTGCCGATCCGGCCGGCGTCGCCACGCTGCATGTCGAAACTGCCGTCGAGATGAAGGATGCGGTCGAACAGCTGCTGCCGGCCGACGCGGCAGTGTTCGTCGCGGCTGTCGCCGACTGGCGCGCTCAAAGCTCGGCCGGGGAAAAGATCAAGAAGGTGGCGGGCGAGGGTCCGCCGGTGCTGCAGATGGTGGAAAATCCCGATATTCTTGCCGGTGTCGGGCATCACAAAAAGCGGCCGATGCTGGTGGTCGGTTTCGCCGCGGAGACGCAGGACCTGGTCAGGAATGCCGAGGCCAAGCTTGCGAAAAAGGGTGCCGATCTTATCGTCGCCAATGATGTCTCGCATGAAGGCGGTTCTCCGGGCGTGATGGGCGGCGACCGCAACAAGGTGCGGATCGTCTCAAAGGCCGGCGTCGAGGAATGGCCGGAGATGAGCAAGGACGAGGTGGCGACGCGGCTCGCGGCACTGATCGCTGACCGGCTGAAGACGGTCGTGGTCTAGTCAATCCCCGACGGAGATTGGCAGCTTCGCCGGCTGCGCGTCGCTCGTCCCCGATATCCGCAAGGCGGCGAGGCATCCCAGGATTCCGAGCGGGATGAAGGCGAGGAACAGCCAGGCGGCGACATTTGCCGCGGCCTCGCGGTTCAGACCTTCGGAAAAGCCGCTGGCATTGGCGACGATGCCGGTCAGTGCCGCACCCACGGCATAGCCGATGCGCTGCATGGTCGGCACGGCGGCCGAGGCGACCGTCTGCTCGCCTTCCTTGGCCGATGCCACGATGACACGCGTGACGAACGGCCAGGCGATGCCGAAACCGCCGCCTTGCAGCAAGGCGCAAAGCAGGATCAACGGGATCGAGCCCGCCGGCACCGTATAGGCGAAACCGGCGATGCCCGTGGCGATCATCAGCGCTCCGCCGACGATGATCAGCCGCTCGCGCTCCGGCGGCGCATTGGCGACGAGGATCGACAGGATCGACCAGGCGATCGATTCGGCGGCGATGATGTAGCCGGTGGTGAGGATCGGAATGCCGTGGAGGCTGGTCAGGAGCAGTGGCCCGTAGACCGCGAACGAGCAGGTCGCCACCGAGAACGCCGCGACCATGGTCATGCCCGCGCCGACCGGCGAGCGCCATGAGAACAGCCGCGACGGGAACAGGCGCGAGCGCGGCTTCAGCGCGTCGATATGGATAAACAGCGCCAGGCCGATCAGGCCGAGGGTGAGCAGCAGCGACGAGCGCAGCAGGGCGATGTCGACGCCGGCGGTGGCGATCAGCACGACGCTGACGGCAAGGCAGCCAAGTGCTGCAAACGGGAAAGGCGGCGCTGAGCCGCCGGTCGCCTGCGGCCTTGTTGCTTCAGGCGTATCGAGCACGATGAAGCTTGCCAGGGCCATGGCCGTGCCGCCGAGGGTGAAGACGCCGAAGGCCCAGCGCCAGGACAGCAATTCGGTCATGACCGCGCCGAGCACCGGCCCGCTGAAGGCGGCGACACCCCAGATCGCCGACATGACGCCGAAAAGCTGCGGCCAGATCGCGCGGGCAAACAGCCGCTCGACCGAGACGAAGGCCAGCGACACCAGCGCGCCGCCGCCGAGCCCCTCGATCAGGCGGCCGCTGAGGAACAGCGGCATCGAAGGCGCGGTGGCGCAGACCAGCGCGCCGCCGGCATAGAGCATTGCGGCGACCATCATGTTGGTACGCAGCGCGACATAGCTCACCAGCCGTCCGGCGGCCGCACCGGCAACGATGGCGCCGAGCTCGTAGATCGCCAGCGACCAGCCGACCAGTTGCACACCGGCGAGCTCGCCGACCATGGCCGGCATGACCGTTGCCACCATCGTTTCGTTGGTGGCGTGCAGCAGGATGCCGAGGCTGATGAAGCAGAAGCGCGCCAGGTCGCCGCTCGCCCACAGCGCGCGCCAGTCAACTCTATTTGTGCTTGTTTTGGTCACCCCGTCCTCCCGAATTTTCTTGGGCGCCGATCTAAGATACTGAGCATTCGTCGCGTCGAAATGGACGCGCGCCGCCTCGCGGGAGGGCTTGTAGAACCTCAACCACAGTTGAGATCAAGCGGTTTTGATCGCCGTTGTCGTGGCGGATGTCAAAATTGTGCGATGGGGGGACGATCACGAGGCATTGAGATTCTGGTCAGACCGAAGACGAGCAATATTGGATCGCCGCAATCTTCGGTCACGGTAACGGCATGAACACAGTTGCCATGCCGTGATCTTCGAGCGCTGCAACTTTGAACATCAGGGCGGCCCATCCTCTGCGGAGTGGGCCTGCCGGAATCCATGAGCTTTCGGCAGCTATTCGCAGGCCGACACCTACGCTCCCCGCCGCTCGGGGAGCCATGCTACGCCGTTACTTGAACGAGTGGATCAGGTCCAGCGACGTGACGGCGACCGCCAGGTTGACGCCGGTCTGTGCCTGGACGCTGAGCGGCTGCAGCGAAAAGGCGCTGTCGAGGCCGCCGACCAAGAGATTGGCGCCGCCACCGGTGACCACGCTGGCCTCGGCATTCACGCCATAGTAGCTGCCGGCAAGGTCGCCCTCATCGTGGTTGCGGGTCGCCGCCAGAACCGCCCATACCAGCTGGCCCTGGTGCGTCCGGCCGACATCGACGCCGAGCTTGGAAATCACCCCGGTATAGACTTCGGAGGGACCGCCACGATGCGGACGAAAGACACAGGAAACACCCTTGTTGGAGGTGACGAGATAGGCCGTGCCGCCGTCGATGGTGCAGTCGAGCACGCCGAGCTGGAGCTTGCTGGCGCTGGCGGGAGCGACAACGACGGTCGTCGCCAGAGCGGCGGCACAGGCGAGTTTCTTGATCATGGCAGGGTCCTTTCCAATGGCTTTGTACAAACGGCTGAGCACGCCGAGCGTTCCGCCGAAAACTTGGCGCCAGCAAGGCAAGGGTAAACGCAGGGTTGTCGGGGTGCGGAAAGGGCGGCCCGATAAACCGGCCCGCTCAGCCGGCGCTGGTGCGAGCCAGGCCGTCCTTGGCCGGCTGGTAGGTCGGATTGAGGTGCACGGCCTCGCGGTAGGATTTCGCGGCCCTGACCTTGTCGCCGCGCCGTTCGTAGATTAGCGCCTGGTTGGACCAGGCCTCGGCGTTCTTGCCGTCGAGCTTTATGGCCATGTTGAAGTCGGCGAAGGCGTTGTCCTCGTCGTTCATGGCAAGGTAGGAGAGGCCGCGTCCGTTGTAAGGCTCGGAAGCATCCGGCGCTAGCGAAATGGCGGTCGAGAAATCCTCGATGGCAAAGGCGTGCTGGCCCTGGCTCTGGTAGATCAGGCCGCGATTGTGATAGGCGCGCGCGTCGGTCGTGTCGAGCTGGATGGCCTTCTGGAAATCGTTGAAGGCTTCCTGGATCCGGCCGGCCCTGCGGTAGAGATTGCCGCGGCCGATATAGGCGGCGTCATAATTGGAATTGATCTGGATCGAGCGGTTGTAGTCGGCCAGCGCGCTTGGCTGGTCACCGAGGAAGCGCTGGATGAGCGCCCGGTTCGAATAGGCCTGGTAGAAATTCGGATTGAGCTGGATGGCGGTGTCGAAGTCCTTCAGCGCCGCCTGGTACTGGCCGCCGCGGCCATAGGCCGAGCCTCGCACATTGTAGGCTTCCGGATCCTGGGGGTTGCGCTGGATCACCGCCGACAGCGAGGAGATGTTCTCGCTCGAGGCTTGCGCCTTGTCGATGTTGTTGAACTCGCCGGTTGGAACGCTCTGGCAGCTGGCAAGCGCCATCCCGGAAAGCAGGGCTGCCGTCAGGGCGAGGCCGCGCCACGCGGTTCTGCGCTCTACGGTGATTGCGTCCATGTCTGCCCTGTCCTTACTGCGCCGTCTGGTCCGTGGCCCCTCCGAACCGGCATCTCTCCCAACCGGTCCTCTCGGACCGGGTCGAACTCACAACAAAAAGGTGGCGGCGATTCCGCATCGCGCCACCTTGGATATCCTTGGAAAAGGACGAAAAATTGACGTCAGAACCGCGGCGGACGCGGAGCACCGGCACCGGCAGCACCGGCCGCGACCGGACGCGGCGTCATCGGCAGCAGGCCTTCGCGCTGGGCGCGCTTGCGGGCCAGCTTGCGGGCACGGCGCACGGCTTCCGCCTTTTCACGGGCGCGCTTCTCGGAGGGCTTCTCGTAATGTCCGCGCATCTTCATTTCGCGGAAGATGCCTTCGCGCTGCATCTTTTTCTTGAGCGCGCGAAGCGCCTGATCAACATTGTTGTCGCGGACGAGTACCTGCACGTGCAATCCTGTCTTTCGGTTTGAAATCAACAGGCAAGCGGCCATAGCCACAAGCCTCCGCGGCGCGTTACACCACGAATTGGGGCGGCTGATAGCAGAATCAAGGGGCGCTGTCCACAGCCGATTGAGAGACGGTGCCGACCCCGAAACGAAAAACCCGCCTCGGCGGCGGGTCTTCGGTGTGAATCAGCACCATATCGAAATTAATAGCATAGCTGCCGGCACAAAGCAAGAACAAAATTCACCTTGGACCAGATAGGCGCCGCTACGCTGTGGCCAGGTGGAGCTGCTCGAAACCCTCGAAGAATTCGCCGTAGTCGCAGGTTATCTCCTCGCCGGCGGCGATGTCGCGGGTCGCGGTGGCCCCGCCATGCTGCGAAAAGTCGGTGTTCGGCTTGTCGGCGTGGTTCATGAAACGGCCATTGTCGACCTCATAGACCATGAAGCCCGGCCGGTCCGGACTGGGATAGGCATATCTGTCGAGCAATTCCTTGAGGTGCGGCGGCGCAGTCTCGTATCTTTCGACCGGGATCAGCCGGTCAAAGTCCGGATCGAGACGCCAGATCTGCGCGCCTTTGCGGACCGGCTCGGCGGCGAACACGCCGACGCCTTCGATTGCGCTTGCAGCGATATAGGTCCTGATCAGCAGCATGTTTCCAACCCGTTTTCGAGGAGAAGACGGAATCGTCAAATCGCCGGAAAAAGCAAGACCGGTTTTTTTGACGTTGGCTTGCGCGCCGATGCGCCGACCGCGAAACGCTTCACGTCCGGGTGATCGAGACGCCGCCGTCGGCGAACAGTGCCGTGCCGGTGGTGAAGCTCGATGCATCGGAAGCCAGGTAAAGCGCCGAGCGGGCGATCTCCACTGGCTCGGCGACGCGCTTCAAGGCATGCAGGTTTTCGACGAAGGCTCGCGATTCAGGTGTCTTGAACGTTGCCGAGGGCGTGTCGGTGCCGCCCGGCAGCAGCGCGTTGACTCGAATGCCCTTGGCGCCAAATTCGGCCGCCAGCACCTGCGTCAATCCGACCAGACCGGCCTTGCTTGCGGCATAGCTGGTCATGCCGGGCATGCCGACCGTGTAGCCGACGAAGGTGGAGGTGAAGATCAACGAGCCGCCGCCGCGTTCGACCATCGCCGGCACCTGGTATTTCGCGCCGAGAAAGGCGCTGGTCAGATTGGTATCGAGCGTCTCGCGCCAGCCCTCCAGCGACAGCTCCGAAACCGGCCCCATCCTACCGACCGAGCCGGCATTGTTGAAGGCGATGTCGAGCCCGCCGAATTTCCCGACCGCCAGGTCGACGAGGGCTTTTGCGTAGGCTTCGTCGCGTACGTCGCCGGGAAGGGCAATGGCCGTGCCGTCGGCGTCTTCGATTTCGGCAACCAGCGCATCGAGCTCCGCCTGGTGACGGGCTGCGACGACCACCTTGGCGCCTTCCTCCGCAAACACCTTGGCCGTGGCGCGGCCGATGCCGGAGCTGGCGCCGGTGACGATGGCAACTTTGTTGGCAAGTGCAAGCATTTTTTTGCATCCTTTTTTCGCGCCGGCCGTTGCCGGCAATCGGGATGCTTGGTCGCAAATCGGGGCGGTGCGAACCACCCGATACCTGCGAAGGCATCTGCGAAGATTCCTTGACGCCGGATGGGCACCGGGCTACCAAGTCGCCATTCAACTTTGCGGGTGGACGCGCCACCCATTCCAATGACCCCCCAAGACATAATGAGCAAGTTGTTGGCCCCCGGCTTCGAGGGTGACAGCGAGTTGACGTTCGCTCTTCAATCGGAATTCAACAAGGGCTTTCCCCTCGAAAACCTCCGGCCGCTGCTGGTCTCCAGCAACGCCCGGACACAAGCTGCAGCGGTGTTCATAGCGACCGAAAATGGGCTCCAGGCTGAGCTACAAGCTAAATTGTGTTGTCGCCGAGATAGCCGATCTGCTCGATAGCAAAGCTTCTCATCTCCGCTTCGATGCAATCGGGGCGCTCAGGGGCTGTACCACGCCGGCCGATGGCGCCATTCTCGGCCGCGTCATGCTGCGGCTGGGTGACGAACATGCCGGTGTTCGATGGAAAGTCGTCCAGTTCGTCTGCTTTGCGGAGCGGTGGCAGCTGCAGCTCGCGGTGGAAAATGCCGCAGCGCTGCGTCCCGACTCGGCTTTTGCGACGTTGGTCAACGCTTACGGACGGCATTTCATGCCGAGAGCCAAGGAACTGCAGCGGTTGCTCGAGCATCCGGACGCACTGTTGCGGCGCTTTGCGGCGGCAGTGGCCATCAGGCCGCGCCAGGTGATCGTCGAGCGCTTCGTGGCCATGGCGGAGCAGTCGAACGATGCGGAAGTTCGTAAAATCGCGGCCGATTGCCGTGAGGGTTATTTGCGATCGATCTATGCAATCGGGCCGTCCATCTTGAAGCGCGCGTCCTCTGAAACGTCAAAAGGCGAAACGCAGAACAGCGGCCGTTGAAAGGCACGGCGCAAAACGGCAAGCGCCGTCGCAAACAGTGCAAGGCTGGCAGCACGGTTTCGCTAGTGATACAGCTCGCGCGCCGGGGTTGGCTGATCTGCCCGGCCGCCATTTGCGAGGCCTGCAACGTTGAAGAAATACTCGGTATTTGCCATCGCCCGCGAGGCCATGCGCGGTCATAGAGGCTGGGAGGAACAGTGGTCCTCGCCGGAGCCGAAAAAGGAGTATGACGTCGTCATCGTCGGCGCCGGCGGCCACGGCCTGGCCACGGCCTATTATCTCGCCACGGTGCACGGCATCACCAACGTTGCGGTTTTGGAAAAAGGCTGGCTCGGCGGCGGCAATACCGGCCGCAATACCACCATCATCCGCTCGAACTATCTCTACGACGAGAGCGCCGGCATCTACGACCATGCGCTGAAGCTGTGGGACGGGCTCAGCCAGGAGCTCAACTACAACGTCATGTATTCGCCGCGGGGCGTCATGATGCTCGCCCACAACATCCACGACATCCAGGTGCTGAAGCGGCACGTCCACGCCAACCGGCTGAACGGCATCGACAATGAATGGCTGACGCCGGAACAGGCCAAGGAATTCTGCCCGCCGCTCAACATTTCGCGCGATGCGCGCTACCCGGTTATGGGTGCTGCCCTGCAGCGCCGCGGCGGCACGGCGCGCCACGATGCCGTCGCCTGGGGCTATGCGCGCGGCGCTTCGGCGCGCGGCGTCCACATCATCCAGAATTGCGAGGTCACCGGCGTCAAGCGGGCGCCGAACGGCGCGGTTACCGGCGTCGAGACGACGCGCGGCTTCATCGGCGCCAGGAAGGTCGGCGTGGTCGCCGCCGGCCATTCCTCGGTGATCATGAACATGGCCGGCGTGCGCATGCCGCTGGAAAGCTATCCACTGCAGGCGCTGGTATCGGAGCCGGTCAAGCCGGTGGTGCCTTGCGTGGTGATGTCGAACACGGTGCATGCCTATATCTCGCAGTCCGACAAGGGCGAGCTGGTCATCGGCGCCGGCACCGACCAATATGTCTCCTATTCGCAGACCGGCGGCCTGCACATCCTGCAGCATACGCTCGACGCGATCTGCGAGATGTTTCCGATCTTCACCCGCATGAAGATGCTGCGCTCATGGGGCGGCATCGTCGACGTGACGCCGGACCGTTCGCCGATCCTGGCCAAGACGCCGGTGCCCGGCCTCTATGTCAATTGCGGCTGGGGCACGGGCGGCTTCAAGGCGACGCCGGGTTCGGGCCATGTCTTTGCCCATACGATCGCCAGGGACGATCCGCACCCGATCAACGCGCCCTTCACCATAGAGCGCTTCCGCACCGGCCGGCTGATCGACGAGGCGGCGGCGGCAGCGGTGGCGCACTGATGATGACCGAGATGGCTGTCGCCATGCCGCTGATGCTCGCCGGCGAGCAAGGCCTGTTTCATATCCCGACGCCAGAGGAGGTGCGCCTGCAGCCCATCAGCCGCGCCGGCAATGAAGCGGATTGGCCGTTTTCCGTCGACGAGGGTGTACTCGCCTGCGCCTGGAGCGCCGGTCAGAGAGTGGTCACCTTTATGGAGAACCGGCCAGCCGATCTCGAGGAAGGCGAAAAATTCGAGCGGCGCTACGTCATCGTGACGACCGAACCGATGACGCTTTCGGTCGGCAATATGGCGTATCGCGACCTTTTCCGCCCGGTAGCCAGCATCGAGGAGCGCATCCGGCTGGTCGCGCCCTTCGTGACGATGGGCCAGAGGCTTTGCGACCAACCTGCCGGCGCTCGCGTCGGCCACGGCGAACTGTAGGACCAACCATGCTTCTCATCCGCTGCCCCTATTGCGAGGAAGAGCGTCCGGAGCTCGAATTCCGCAACGCCGGCGAGGCGCATATTGCGCGTTCCCCAAACATCGCCGGCGAGAGCGACGACGATTTCGAAAGGTTCTTCTTCATCCGCTCCAATCCCAAGGGGATCATCTATGAGCGCTGGCGGCACATGCATGGCTGCGCGCGGTTCTTCAACGCCGTGCGCGACACCGTCAGCGACAGGTTCCTGATGACCTACAAGGCCGGCGAGCCGAAGCCCACGAAGCTGCCGGGAGCCGCCAAATGAGCGCCACGTTCCGCATTGCCGGCGCTGGGCGGCTCAAGCAGGCAAAGATAGCTGGCTTCAGCTTCGACGGCCGCCCCTATACCGGGATCGAGGGCGACACGCTGGCCTCGGCGCTGCTTGCCAATGGCGTCCACCTTGTCGGCCGCTCGTTCAAGTACCACCGGCCGCGCGGCTTCCTGTCGGCAGGCGCCGAAGAGCCGAACGCGCTGGTCGAGATCAAGCGCGACCAGGCACGCAAGACACCGAACGTCCGCGCCACGGTGCAGGAACTCTATGACGGGCTGACCGCACAGTCGCAGAACCGCTGGCCGTCGCTCGCTTTCGACATCGGTGCACTCAGCAGCATCGCCTCGCCGATGCTTTCGGCCGGCTTCTACTACAAGACCTTCATGTGGCCGAAGGCTGCGTGGAAAAACCTCTACGAGCCCAAGATCCGGGCCGCCGCCGGTCTCGGCGTCGCCCCCAACCAGCCGGATCCCGACCATTATTCGGCGCGCTTCGCCCATTGCGAGGTGCTGGTGCTTGGCGGCGGTGCCGCGGGCATCGCCGCGGCATTGGCCGCGGCCGAGACCGGCGCGCGTGTCATCCTTGCCGACGAGCAGGCGGAATTCGGTGGCAGCCTGCGCTTCGAGAGCGGCGCGAAGATTGAAGGCCAGGACGGCTTTCCCTGGGCGCAATCCGCTGTCGCTAAGTTGAGGGCGATGGACAATGTCCGCGTGCTGCCGCGCACCACGGCCTTCGGCTATTACGCGCAGAATTTCGTCGGGCTGGTCGAGCGCGTCAGCGACCATCTGCAGAACCCCGGCCGCGACCTGCCCCGCGAGCGGCTGTGGCAGGTTCGCGCCAAACGCGTGGTGCTGGCGACCGGCGCCATCGAGCGCCACATGGTGTTTGCCGACAACGACCGGCCGGGCATCATACTGGCATCGGCGGCGCGCACCTATCTCAACCATTACGGTGTCGCCGTCGGCAGGAATGTCGGCGTCTACACCGCGAACGATTCCGCCTATGCGGCGGCGATCGACCTGAAAAAGGCCGGCATCAACGTGGCGGCCATCGTCGACCTGCGCGACAACCCGACCGGGCCGGTGATCGACGAGGCGAGGGCGCTCGGCATCGAGGTCAATTTCGGCCGCGCCGTGATCCGCGCCGGCGGCAAGCTGCGGGTGTCGTCGATGACCGTGCAGCCGAAGAATGGCGGCGGCGAGCGCACCATCCCGGTTGACGCGATTCTGATGTCGGCCGGCTGGACGCCATCGGTGCATCTGTTCTCGCAATCGCGCGGCAAGGTCGCCTTCAATGACGAGACCAAGCGCTTCGTGCCCGGCATCTACGCGCAGGACTGCGTCTCCGTCGGCGCCTGCAACGGTACGGACGGGCTGTCGGCGACGATCGAGGAGGCCTATGCAGCGGGTGCCAAGGCGGCCAAGGACGCCGGCAGCAAGCCAGCCAAGGGCACGAAGCCGAAGGTCGATGCCGGCGAGAGCTGGTCACGCGGCATGCTGGGTGCGGCACCCGGCGCCGGCGCGGATACGACGGTAAAGGCGTTCGTCGACTTCCAGAACGACGTCACCGCCAAGGACATCCGCCAGGCGGTGCATGAAGGCATGCGCTCGATCGAGCACGTCAAGCGCTTCACCACCAACGGCATGGCGACCGACCAAGGCAAGACCTCCAACATGCACGGCCTGGCGATTGCCGCCGAGACGTTGGGCAAGCCGATCCCGCAGGTCGGGCTGACGACGTTCCGTGCGCCCTATACGCCGGTGACATTCGGCTCGATCGTCGGGCACGCGCGCGGTCCCCTGTTCGACCCGACCCGCAAGACGGCGATCCATCCCTGGGCAGAGCGCCAGGGCGCGATGTTCGAGGATGTCGGCCAGTGGAAGCGCGCCTGGTACTTCCCGAAGCCGGGCGAGGACATACATGCGGCCGTCGACCGCGAATGCGTCACGGTGCGCAAGACGGCCGGCCTGTTCGACGCCTCGACGCTGGGCAAGATCGAGGTGGTCGGGCCGGATGCGGCCAAATTCATGGAACTGCTCTACACCAATCCATGGGAGAAACTGGAGCCCGGTCGCTGCCGCTACGGCATCATGCTGCGCGAGGACGGTTTCATCTATGACGACGGCGTGGTGGGAAGACTGGCTGCCGACCGTTTCCACGTGACGACGACGACCGGCGGCGCGCCGCGCGTCATGAACCATATGGAGGATTATCTCCAGACCGAGTTCCCGCATCTCAACGTCTGGCTGACCTCGATCACCGAGCAGTGGGCGGTGATCGCCGTGCAGGGACCGAAGTCTCGCGACATCATCGCGCCGCTGGTCGAGGGCATCGACATGTCGGATGAAGCGCTGCCGCATATGTCGGTGCGCGAAGGCCGGATCTGCGGCGTTCCGACAAGGCTGTTTCGCATGTCGTTCAGCGGTGAGCGCGGCTTCGAGGTCAACGTGCCGGCCGATTACGGCGAGGCGGTCTGGGAAGCGCTATGGGCCGAGAGCCAGAAGCATGGCGCCTGTGCTTACGGCACCGAGTCGATGCATGTGCTGCGCGCCGAAAAGGGCTACATCATCGTCGGCCAGGATACCGACGGCACGGTGACGCCGAACGACGCCGGGCTCGACTGGGCGGTCGGCAAGAAGAAGACCGACTTCGTCGGCATTCGCGGCATGGCGCGGCCGGACCTGGTCGCCAAGGGCCGCAAGCAGCTTGTCGGCCTGAAGACCAGGGATCCCAAGGTGGTGCTGGAGGAGGGCGCGCAGGTCGTCGCGGACCCGAAGCAGGCAATCCCGATGAAGATGATCGGCCATGTCACCTCGAGCTATTGGTCGCAAAATTGCGGCCGCTCGATCGCGCTGGGGCTGGTCGCCGGCGGCCGCGATCGCATGGGCGAGACGCTCTACGTGCCGATGCCGGACGGGGTGGTCGAGGTGGAGGTCACCGGCATGGTGTTCTTCGACGAGAAGGGAGAGCGCCTCAATGGCTAAGGCCGCTTTGAAAACTGCCGCCGCCGGACCCTCGGTCGAACGCCGTCCGGCGCTCGCCGGCCAGTCGCTTTCCGGCGCCGGCGTCACACTTGCCGTGCTGCCGCCGGCCGAGCGCATATCGCTGCGCGCGCCGGACACCTCGATCGCGGCACTTTCGAAAGCGCTCGGCGTCGTCCTGCCGCAGAGACCGAAAACCTCGGCGGCAAAGGCCGGACGCACGGCCTTGTGGCTCGGGCCGGACGAGTGGCTGGTCATCGATGAGAGCGGCAAAGACCCGCTCGCCGATTGCGCCAGGGTTTCCGCGCTGCATTCGGCGGTCGGCATCTCGCACCGCAACGTCGCCATATCGGTCACCGGTCCGGCTGCCGCGGCGACGATCAATGCCGGCTGCCCGCAGGATTTGTCGCTCGACGCCTTTCCGGTCGGGGCGGCGTCGCGTACCATTCTCGGCAAGGTCGAAATCGTGCTGTTGCGCACCGCGGCCGACGCGTTCCGCGTCGAATGCTGGCGTTCGTTCTCCGATTATGTCTTTACTTTTCTGTCGGAGGCAGCGCGCGACGCGGCAGCATAGGCATGTTCGCCGTGCCCGACCGTTCTGCGACAGCGAGCCGAGGGAGAATGCAAATGCCGTCGAACTCCGCGCCGAAGTCGCCGGCCAAGACGCCGGCCGTGCGCTCTTTCGAAGGCGAGCAGCGCACTGGGACGGATATTGAAGAGGAACTCGAGGAAGGCCTCGAGGATACATTCCCGGCCAGCGATCCGGTGTCGATCACCGGAACGGCCATTCCCGGCGCACCCGCAAGACCCGGCAAGCCCAAAAGCGTGGCGGGACAGAAGCGCAAGAGATAATTTCTATCGGCCCGGCGGAGCCGGCCTCGACCAGCAGGTTTGCGCGGTTCCATGTGGATATGCGTTCCAGCGTCGATGATTGGCGAAAGCCCGAACGAGGGCGATCTCCCACGCAAGGGCAGGCCTATCGCAGGTGGAAAGCCGAGGCTTTCACTCTACGATGTACCCCCACCCCAACCCCTCCGCCACAAGGGGGAGGGAGACTTCTGTTGGCGCTAACCTCGGGCAAATGGCCTGCCTTTCGGCGCCAAAGCGGAAGGAAAGGCGCGCGGCAGCGTTCCCTCCCCCTTGTGGGGAGGGTTAGGGTGGGTCCATCTTCGCAAGAATCCAAATGCGATTGCCCAGCCTGCAAGTGGGGAGATCGGCAGCTTCGCCGATGGCGCCCATTTCGGTGCCGGCATCGACCAGCCACGAGGACGGGCAATCAGGATATCCTGCCGCTCCTCATCTTCATGCCGCTCGAAGTCCTCAGAAGCTGCTTGGCACGATCCACGGGTCAATGCCGATGCCGAGCCTCGGGCCCTTGGTGTCGGCCTTGTGGGTCGCGGCATCCACCTTTTCAAGCGATCCGGTCGGCGCGCAATCGAGCTTCACATCGGTCTTGGTGCCGATGCAGGTCGCTTCCTGCTTGGCTGGCTGACTGCCGCCGGCAAATGCGGCGCCAGAGAGCGCCAGCAGGGCGGCGAGCGTGAGGATTGCCTTCTTCATGGTCTGTCTCCGGTCCAGTTATTGGATTCGTACATGTACGGCATTGCGTACAGATACGCCCAGGACTTAGGGAGTTCAAGCAAAATCGTACATGTACGGAGAAGTTGAGCGCAGGAATTGCCGAACGCTCGGCGCCGGAGCGCGGATCGTTCGGAGAAGATCCTACAGATCGGGAGAAGCGCCGCTCTTCAGCAGTTGACCGGCGGCGTGAGCGGCGCGATCTCGTGCGCGGCGATGGCTTCGAGCATGATGTCGCCGATCCGTGTGATGAACGTCTTTTGGTCGCCGAACGGGTAGAACGGGAAGGTGATCAGCAGCGAGATGGCGCCGTGGCCGACTGCCCACAACATGGTGGCGATGGCGCGTGGATCGCCTTTGAGTCTGCCGGCGGCAACGCAGGCTTCGACCCTCTCGATCAGCACTTTCATCGCCGGGTTGCCGCTCTCCATATCGGCGAACGTCTTTCCGGCTGGCGGCCTGACTTTTTCGGTCATGAAAACGGTGCGGTATTCGTTGGGATTTTCCAGCCCGAAGGCAGCGTATTCGACAAGCACCGCCTTGAGCGCCTCGATCGGGTCGTCGGCCGTGTGACGTTCGATGCGCCTGGCCAAGGTCTCGAACGCGTCCTCGGCCAAGGCGAACAGGATATCCTGCTTGTCGGCGAAATAGGAATAGACCGACATCGGCGCATAGCCGACGCGCTTGGCGAGCTTGCGGATGGTGAGGCCGTCATAGCCTTCTTCCTGGACAAGCTTGTGCGCGGCGTCGACAAGTTCGGAACGCAGTTCGGCCTTTTGTTTTTCGCGGCGCTCCTGGACGCTTAGCTGCAATTGTTCGACTGCCTTAAATGAATGATGGCTGGAT
This sequence comes from Mesorhizobium sp. M1348, assembly GCF_040317925.1. Taxonomy (NCBI): domain Bacteria; kingdom Pseudomonadati; phylum Pseudomonadota; class Alphaproteobacteria; order Hyphomicrobiales; family Phyllobacteriaceae; genus Mesorhizobium; species Mesorhizobium sp. M1348. Next base: position 728,243 of record NZ_JAMYLH010000001.1, read on the forward strand.
GCAGCATATATACGCTGTACGGCGTCGGGCAAGGTGGCACGAAGCAGAAGCTTGACTGTCACAAAACGATGTAACCCGGCAATAAAGCCGGCAACATCGGACTGTTACAGACAAAGACTAATTCGCGGCTCTGCAACAATTGTGATCTGGGAGGCCAACATGGCCCCGACTGAGCTTTCGTCCGGCGTGCCGGACGTGGACCCGCTTTCCCATCGCGCCAGGATGGCGCTCAGGCGCGTCGTCATGGTTGCATGGCTGGCGATCGCGCTCGGCTTCGCCATGGAAGCTCTCATTCTGACCGTCAGATTTGCGGCAGGTGCCTATCCGGCGACGACACAGGTTCTGATCGAACTGGCGCAAGGCGTGACCTGGTCGTTCTTCGTCTGCGCCGGCGTCAGCCTCGGCACGGCGCTCACCAAGGTGCGAGCCTCGTTCGGCGGCTTAGTCAGCGCGATTTCGGCGCCACTGGCGATGGGCATCGCCAAAGGGACGCAAAAGGTGATGGTCAGCGCGCTCGATGCGGCCGCGAAGCCGGCCATCCTGTCGCTCACCACGCTGGGCGTGCTGCGTGCGATCGAATACGGGCTGCTCGGCTGGATACTGGCGTCGCTGGCATCGAAGGAAGAACCGCGTCCGCTTCATTTCGCGCTGGCGGGCGCCCTGATAGGTGCGGTATTCGGCGGCGGCATCACGGTGCTGACGATCGAGACGGCCGCGGCGAACGACGCTGCTCTCGCAATGCCACAGGCGATCGCAACCGGCCTCAACGAGATCGTGTTCCCAATCGGTTGTTCACTGGTCGTCTACATTGCGCTGCAGGTCAGCCGCCACATGAAGTACGTCGCGGCCGAAGCCAAATAGACTTAGAGCGGTTCATCGTTTCACGGAAACGCTGAACCGCTCTATCTCTTTGTTTTTGCGCAATTCCGGACAGAAAACCGCTTCACACTTTTCCTGGAATTGCTCTAGGTCCCCAGGCTCGGATGCCAGTCAAACCGCTTCCGGCTGGCGTTCGATCAGCGTCAGGGTCAGCCAGCGGGCAGTCAGCGCCGGTTTTTTCGAGCCCTCGATCTCGATCGTCACGTCGTGCGCCGTCTGCACCCAGCCCGACGGCCTGACCTTGACGTCGGCCAGCACGAAGCGCGTGCGGATGCGCGAGCCGGTCTTCACAGGCGCCAGGAAGCGCAGCGAATCGAAGCCGTGATTGACGCCCATCTTGCTGTTTTCCAGCGGCGGCATGGTTTCGAAGGTCATCGCCGACAACAGCGAAAGCGACAGGAAGCCATGCGCGATGGTGCCGCCGAACGGCGTCTCGCGGCTGGCGCGTTCCGGATCGCAATGGATGAACTGATGGTCGTCGGTGGCATCGGCGAACTGGTCGATCATGCGCTGGGTGACCACCCGCCATGGCGACACGCCGACTTCCTTGCCGACATTGGCCAGAAGCACATCGAGACTGATCGGTTCCACGCTGATGTCCTCCATCTTCACCCCCGGCATTTCACTCGCCGGATGGCGTGCGTCTCATTCCTTGAACAATGTCAGCCCGTGTTGCACCGACTGCCCGCCATCGATCGGCAGGATGGCGCCGGTGACATAGCTGCCGGCACGGCTGCACAAATAGAGCGTTGCGCCGGCAATGTCATCCGGCGCGCCGATGCGGCCGATCGGTACATGGTTGCCGATATGTCTTGCCTGGTCCTCGGTGCCGGTGGCGAAGGCCGTCATCCGGCTCTGGAAAGGGCCGGGCGCAAAGGCGTTGACGGTGATGCGGCGGCCGGCGAGCTCGATCGCCAGGATGCGCGTCAGGTGGTGAACCGCAGCCTTCGAGGCAGAGTAGGAGTAGGCATCTTCGGCCAAAGGCTGCGTGCCCATTACCGATCCGAGATTGATCACCCGTGCCGGGTCGGCATCGCTGGCGGCGGCTTCGAGCAGAGGCAGCAATTCGCGCGTCAGGTGGAAGACCGCGGCAACGTTGACGCCGAACACCTTGGCCCAGGCATGGTAGGGAAAACTTTCCAGCGGCGAGCCCCAGGAGATGCCGGCATTGTTGACCAGGATATGCAGCCGCTCGGTCCGTGTCCTGACCTCGGCTACGAGCGCCGCAATGCCGGCCTCACTGGAGACGTCGGCGGAGAAACCCTCGGCCCGGCCGGAGGCGCCAAGGCCGTTCAACTCGCCGGCTACCCTGACGCAATCCTCGCCCTTGCGCGAGGCGATCATCACCGAAGCGCCGGCCTTGACCAGAGCGGTCGCCGCCATGCGGCCGATGCCGGTCGCGGCGCCGGTGACCAGCGCCGTCTTGCCGGCGACGGAAAACAGTTCGTCCAGATAGCTCATCGAATTCCTCCGCGCAGTTCACCGCGCTTTGACTGGTGGTTCAAGGAAGCGGCTTCAAGTCGACAAGGCTAGCCGAACTACGATCATCCTTGCCACGGCTAAAGTACCCGGACTGGGGCGATGGCAGGGTTTGCGGCTGAATTGGTTAGGCGCCAGCGGCAAGGTGTTCATTCGGCCGTGACATGGGTCGGATGAATGATGCGGCCATCCCCGTTAGCGAGCACCTTGGTAAGCTGTTCATTTCGCGCGTGAACCAGTCGTCATTACTCCTCCGCCCAAGCCGCAGGCGGGTCTTGAGGAGTCGGGAGGGTGGCCGAGCAGTGGGGCGAGACTGACGTTCGTATTCGTGGACGGGGACTATGCTTTCAAGGCGAAAGCTATGGGTAAGAAACAACGCACCGTCCTGCTGGCAGCGGTCTTTGCGTCTGTCTTTGGCGTTTTTTTGCTGATCCTGATTCTGCAGATGGTCAGCCTTTTGGTTGACTAGCCCAGCCAGCAAGCGTGCCTTTCCGAAAGCCTGTGCTACCGCAGGCTTTCCAGTTCGCGGATGCGTTTGGCGCCGTCGGCCTCGAGCTGCCTTGTGACGGCGCCGATCAGCGTTTCGGCAACGACGAAAAGTGCGGCGGATGAGTCCCAGGCCGAAGGCACGGCGGTGCGCCCGGCGATGACGTGGCGGGCGAAGCGGGCGATCGGCGACAGCCACTGGTCGGTGAACAGCACGATCTGCACGCCGCGCTGGTTGGCAGTCTCGGCGAAACGGACCAGGCTGTCCTGGTAGCGCCTGATGTCGAAGATCACCAGCACGTCGCGCTTGCCCATGTCGATCAGCCGGTCGCGCCAGACGCTTTCCTGGCCGGCGAGATGGAAGACATTGGGTTGGATGATAGCGAGGTGGGCGGCCATGTAGCGCGCCAGCGGGTCGGTGAAGCGGCCGCCGATCAGGAATGTCTTGCCGCGCCGGTCGGCAAGCTTGGCGACGATGTCGGCAAGCTGCTTGTCCGAGAGATGCCGGAATGTCTCGCGCATATTGTCGAGCGTCGCCTCCAGCATCGGCGAGACGGCGCTGCTGCCCTGCGATGGGGGATTGAGCGTGCGCGAGGCCGGCGACTGCAATTGCGCCGCCAGCTCGTCCTGCAGCGCCGACTGGAATTCCGGGTAGTTCTGGAAGCCGAGCCGGGCGACGAAACGCAGGATCGTCGGCGACGATACGCCGGCCGTGGTCGAGAATTCGGCGACCGTCTTCAGCCCGATCAGCGGATAGCTGGCGATCAGCGTTTGCGCTGCGCGCCGTTCGCCGGCCGGCATGGTGCCGATGCGGTCGGAGATCAGTTCGGCAATGCTCGAAACCATGTTTTTCCCCACCCTGGCCGGGCCGTTACCGCGTTATCGAAATCGCGTTTGACAAAGCCGGCCAAACTGTATGAAATCATCCGCAGGGACGCAATGAGGCAAAATACGTAACATACGGTACAGCGCTCCCCGGGGACAGCAGACAATGGAGACAGCACGGCCCGCCAGCCTTGCATCGCCTGAAACCGTAAGGGTGACGAACCCCGGCGGATCAAGCCCTTTCGTGCTGACCTGCGACCACGCCTCCAACTTCCTGCCGCCGGAATTCGGAACGCTCGGCCTTGCCGCCGAGGAGCTTTCCCGCCACATCGCCTGGGATCCCGGCGCCTTGCCGGTGGCGCGCCGCATGTCCGAGGTGCTCGATGCGACGCTGGTCGAGACCTGCATTTCGCGGCTCGTCATCGACTGCAACCGACCGCTCGACGCGCCGGACCTGATAGTGACGATCAGCGCCAGCGAAAAAACCGTTGTCCCGGCCAACCAGGGGCTTTCCGCCGACGAGCGGGAGGCGCGCATCGCGCTGGCTTGGCGGCCGTTCCACGACCGGATCGCGACGATCATCGACGAGCGCCTGGCGGCCGGGCGGGAGACGCGGCTGGTGTCCATCCATTCCTTCACGCCGGTGTACAAGGGCAAGTGCCGGCCCTGGCACATCGGCATCATCCATGACGAGGACCGCCGGCTGGCGGCGCCACTGATCGCGGCGCTGCAGCAGCTTGCCGGTGTCACCGTCGGCGTCAATGAACCCTATTCGCCGGCCGACCGCGTCTATTTCACGCTGGAACGTCATGCCCGCTCGCGCGGGCTGCCCTGCGCGATGATCGAAATCCGCAACGACGAGATTTCCGGCGCAGCCGGGCAACGGAAATGGGCGGATCTGCTCACGGGTATTTTTCTCAATCTGGAGCCCGAAGCGGCCAAGGCCTCCAGACCAAGCGCAGTCGGAAAGTCAGTTCAATCGGCCAGCTAAGAAACCAAAAGGGGACTTCAAAATGGTAGCACCGGGTTACAGCGAAGGTGACAAGAAGGAGGACCTGAAAGTTCTCCACGGAATGGGCTATGCTCAGGAACTGTCGCGAAGCATGAGCCGCTTCTCGAATTTCGCGATCTCGTTCTCGATCATCTGCATCCTCTCAGGCGGCATCAATTCCTTCGCGCAGGCGACGTCGTCCATCGGTGGCGCCGGCGCCGGTATCGGCTGGATCGTCGGGTGCATGGTTTCGGGATTTTTCGCGCTCGCCATGGCCCAGATCGCCTCGGCATTTCCGACCGCCGGCGGCCTCTATCACTGGGCGTCGATCCTCGGCAATCGTTTCACCGGCTGGCTGACCGCCTGGCTCAACCTGCTCGGCCTGATCACCGTTCTGGGCGCCATCAATATCGGTACCGCATTCTTCTTCGTTGGAACGTTCGGGAGCTGGTTCGGCATTACTGGTACTCCGGGCGAAATTGTCGGATTTGTTGCCGTCATCACTGTGATCCAGGCGCTCTGCAATCACTTCGGCATCAAGCTGACCGCCATGCTGACTGACGCTTCCGGCTTCCTGATCCTTGGCGCAACAGCTGTGCTGATCGTTGCCTGCCTAGTGTTTGCGCCTGCGATCGACATCACGCGGCTTTGGACCTTCACCAACTATTCAGGTGATGCCGGGGGCGGTGTCTTCCCACAGTCGGATTCCATGAGCTACCTGTTCCTGCTCTGCCTGCTGCTGCCGGTCTACACCATCACCGGATACGATGCGTCGGCGCATACTTCGGAAGAAACGCTGAAGGCAGCGCATTCCGTTCCGCGGGCGATCATTTCGTCCGTGCTCTGGTCGTCGCTGATCGGCTGGGCGATGGTCTGCGCGATCGTTCTGGCAATTCCGGACCTGGCTGCCGGCGCCAAGCAGGGCTGGAGCGTATTCTTCTCGACAATGGATGCAATCCTACCGGGCTGGCTGAAAGAACTGCTCTATCTGGCCATCCTGATCTCGCAGTTCCTCTGCGGCCTCGCCACGGTGACCTCGGCCTCGCGCATGCTGTTTGCCTTCTCTCGCGACGGCGGCATGCCGGTCGGTTCGGCCGGGCTCGCCAAAGTCAGCCCAACCTGGCGCACGCCGGTCAACGCCATCTGGACCGCTGCGATCCTCGAGATCATCTATGTCTTTCTTGCCCAGTTCATTTCGATCGGCGGCACCAACATCTATACCATCGTCGTCAATTCGACGCTGGTGTTCCTGTTCCTGTCCTTCACGATTCCGATCGCGCTCGGCATGATGGCTTTCGGAACGGCGAAATGGCCGAATCCCGGCCCGTGGAATCTCGGCGCAGGACTGTTCAAGCTGTTTTGCGTCCTGTCGGTCATCGGCATGGCGATCATCTTCTACATCGCCATCCAGCCGCCGAACGACAAAGTGCTCTATATCACCCTGGGCTTCATTGTACTGACCGCGGTCCTTTGGTTCGGTTTCGAGAACCGCCGCTTCCAGGGTCCGCCCATCGGCGACCAGATCGCAAAGCGCCAGGCGGCGATCAAGGCAGCCGAGATAGCCGTCGGCGAAGCCGGCGCCTGACGCTCTCTCGTGACCATGGCCGGCATCGCGCCGGCCATGGTTTTCATTCCCTTTTCAAAACGACAAACGCTGGAGTGCCGTAAGAATGGCCGGAAATTTCTCGTTCGATCAGTTGAAGCAAGCGGTCTCCAGCGGCGAGGTCGACACGGTGCTGGCCTGCATCGTCGACATGCAGGGGCGGCTTGCGGGAAAGCGGTTCCTGGCCCGGTACTTCGTCGATTCCGCGCATGACGAGACGCATGGCTGCAACTACCTGCTGGCCGCCGACATCGATATGGAACCGGTGCCCGGCTACAAGGCGGCGAGCTGGTCGAAGGGCTATGGCGATTTCGTCATGAAGCCGGACCTTGCGACGCTGCGGCTCGTTCCGTGGCTGGAGAAGACGGCGCTGGTGATTTGCGACGTGCTCGACCACCATACCCATGACGACCTGGCGCATTCGCCGCGCGCCATACTGAAGAAGCAGGTCAAGCGGCTGCAGGAACGCGGCTATATCGGCTATTTCGCTTCCGAGCTCGAATTCTATCTGTTCAGCGAAACCTACGATTCCGCCCGCAAGAAGCACTGGCAGGGCCTCGAGACGGCATCGCCCTACATCGGCGACTACCAGATCGGCATCACCACCAAGGAAGAAGGCGTCATGCGCCGGCTGCGCAACGAGATGGAGGCGGCCGGCATCCCGATCGAGAATTCGAAGGGCGAGTGGGGTCCCGGCCAGGAAGAGATCAATGTCCGCTACGCCGAGGCGCTCGACATGGCCGACCGCCACGTCATCCTGAAGAACGGCGCCAAGGAAATCGCCGAGTCCGAAGGCAAGGCGATCTCGTTCATGGCCAAGTACAATTACGGGCTCGCCGGCAATTCCAGCCACATCCATAATTCGCTGTGGAGCGCCGACGGCAAGACGCCATTGTTCTACGACAAAAATGCCGAGTGGACGCTGTCTACGCTCGGCCAGCAATGGGCGGCCGGCCAGCTCAAATATGCCAAGGAATTCACCTGGTTCCTGGCGCCCTACATCAACTCCTACAAGCGCTTCCAGGCCGGCACCTTTGCGCCGACCAAGATCATGTGGAGCGAGGACAACCGCACCGCCGGTTTCCGTCTTTGCGGCGAGGGCACCAAGGGCATTCGCATGGAATGCCGCATCGGCGGCGCCGATTTGAACCCCTATCTGGCTTTCGCCGCTCTGATCGCGGCCGGGCTTGCCGGCATCGATGAAAAGCTTGAACTGCAGAAGCCTTTCATCGGTGACGCCTACCAGGCCTCGCAGCTGCCTGAAATTCCAAAGACATTGCGCGATGCCACGGCGACGCTGGCGGAATCGAAGATGCTGAGGCAGGCGCTCGGCGACGATGTGCTGGAACATTACGTCCACACGGCACACTGGGAACAGTTCGAGTACGACCGCCGGATTACGGACTGGGAACTGCACAGAGGGTTCGAGCGGTATTAGATGACCTGGCAATGTCAGCACCGCCCGCCCCTCACCTCTACCCTCTCGTGAAGAACGGGGAGAGGGGGGTCGCCAGCGCTGGAGCTTGTCCCTTCTCCGTCGCTATAGGCGGAAAGGTGCCGGCAGGCGGATGAGGGGCGGCGTGACCAACGAGAATTATTGTAGAATGCGAGGACCCAAGGCATGACCGAAACGGTCAAGATAAAATCCCCCGTCGACGGTTCGATCTATGCCGAACGGCCTCTGGCGACGGACCAGGCGATCGGTGCCGCGGTCGAGCGCGCCAAGGCGGCGCAGGAGAAGTGGGCGCAGACGCCGGTCGTCGAGCGCGGCAAGTACATGCTTGCCATGCTGGAAGCGCTGGTCGCCATGACAGACGAGATCGTGCCGGAGATCGCCTGGCAGATGGGTCGGCCGGTGCGTTATGGCGGCGAGTTCGGCGGCGTCAGAGAGCGCGTCTCCTACATGGTCGAGATCGCCGAGGCGGCACTGAAGCCGGTCATGGCCTCTAATCCGAAGGACGGCTTTCGCCGCTATGTGAAAAAAGTGCCACTCGGCGTGGTCATGGTGATCGCGCCGTGGAACTATCCCTATCTCACCGCCGTCAACACCATCGTGCCGGCGCTGATGGCGGGCAGCGCCGTCATCCTCAAGCACGCGGCACAGACATTGTTGGTCGGCGAACGTTTTCAGCAGGCGTTCGACAGAGCCGGCCTGCCCAAGGGCCTGTTCCAGAACCTCGTCCTGAACCATGCGCAGACCGAAAGGCTGCTCGGCTCCGGCAAGATCGACCATGTCAACTTTACCGGCTCGGTCGCCGGCGGCCGCGCCATCGAAAAGGCGGCGGCGGGCACCTTCATGACGCTCGGCCTCGAGCTTGGCGGCAAGGATCCGGCCTATGTGCTGCCGGATGCCAAGATGGACCATGCCGTTGCCAATCTGGTCGACGGCGCCTTCTTCAATTCCGGCCAGTGCTGCTGCGGCATCGAGCGCGTCTATGTCCACGAGAAGGTCTACGACGAATTCGTCGAAGGCTTCATCGCCGAGACCAGGAACTACGTCATCGGCAATCCACTCGACCAGGCGACCACCATGGGGCCGATGGCGCAGGCGCGCTTCGCCGACCTGATCCGTGAGCAGAAGGCCGAGGCGCTGCGCAAGGGCGCCAAGGCGCACATCAATATGAAGGTGGCCAACGACAGGCAAGGTTCGCCCTATCTGGCGCCGGAAGTGCTGACCCAGGTCGACCACCAGATGAGCGTCATGCGCGAGGAAAGCTTTGGCCCGATCGTCGGCATCATGAAGGTGCGCAACGATGAGGAGGCGATCGCGCTGATGAACGACAGCCCCTATGGGCTGACCGCCTCGATCTGGACGCGCGACACGGACCATGCAGCGGCGATCGGCGATCGCGTCGAGACCGGCACCGTGTTCATGAACCGCTGCGACTATCTCGATCCGGCGCTGGTCTGGACCGGCGTCAAGGACACCGGCAAGGGCGCGGCACTGTCGGCCATCGGCTACGACAATCTGACCAGGCCGAAATCATACCATCTACGCGAAGCGATCTAAGGTGGCGATCGACAAGCATACGATCGCTGTTGAGGGGGAGTAATGGCGGATACGCAACAATCGGCCCTGCCAGATCGTGAAGGTCCCGAGGGTATCGGCGGATGGCTTGTCCTGCCGATGCTCGGGTTGATGCTCACGCCGATACTGGGGCTGATGCAAATGTTTGGTGTCGACTATCTCGGCTTCGACTGGCAGGCCTTCAGTTTTTCTCAAGGTGCGCTGCTCGTTGCCGAACTGGTGACAGCAGGCGTTCTAAGCTTTACAGCCCCGGCCCTGTTGTTGTTCTTCATGTTCAAGCGCTGGGAGATATTCCCCGGCTGGTACATGATTTGGGCAGTCGCGATGCCGGTATATGCCATCCTCGACCCATGGGCCGGGCATCTGGTTTTTCCCGAGACCTTTCCAACCTTGGCTGATGCGTTCGACAGGGAAACGATGCGCGGAATTTACCGCTCCGTCTGGGCCGCAGCCATCTGGATTCCGTACATGATGCGCTCAGACCGTGTGGCCAATACCTTTGCGAATTAACGACATCCGAGAGCATGAAAGCAGTCAAGAAGGTCGAAATGACAAAACTCGTTTCCAAATGGAATTACCCGACGACCGTCCGCTTCGGCGCCGGGCGCATCAAGGAGCTGCCGGAGGTGCTGGCGGCGACCGGCATCAAGCGGCCGCTGTTCGTCACCGATCCAGGACTGGCCAAGCTGCCGGTGGTGGCCTCGACGCTGAAGATCCTCGACGACGCCAAGGTGCCGTATGGCGTGTTTTCGGAGGTCAAGCCGAACCCGGTGGATTCCAACCTGACCGCCGGCATTGCCGTGTTCAAGAAGGGCAAGCATGACGGCGTCATCGCCTTTGGTGGCGGCTCGGCGCTCGACCTCGGCAAGCTGATCGCCTTCCAGGCCGGGCAGACACGTCCGGTCTGGGATTTCGAGGATGTCGGCGACTGGTGGACGCGCGCCGATGCCGATGCGATCGCGCCGATCATCGCGGTGCCGACCACGGCCGGCACCGGCTCGGAGGTCGGCCGCGCCGGCGTCATCACCAATGAAGCGACCCATACCAAGAAGGTCATCTTCCATCCGAAACTTTTGCCGGCGATCGTCATTGCCGATCCGGAACTGTCGGTCGGCATGCCCGGCTTCATCACCGCCGGCACCGGCATGGATGCGCTTGCCCATTGCCTCGAAGCCTATTGCGCGCCGGGCTATCACCCGATGGCCGACGGCATTGCCGTGGAAGGCATCAGGCTGGTCTTCGAAAACCTGCCGAAAGCCTATGCCAACGGCAAGGATCTGGTCGCCCGGGCCAACATGATGAGTGCCGCCGCGATGGGGGCCGCCGCCTTCCAGAAAGGGCTTGGCGCGATTCATTCGCTGTCGCATCCGATCGGCGCGCTCTACGACACCCACCACGGCATGACCAACGCCGTGTTCATGCCCTATGTGCTGGCCTTCAACCGCGAGGCGATCGAGCCGCGCATCGCCCGGCTCGCCGCCTATTGCGGCATCAAGGGCGGCTTCGACGGCTTTGCCAAGGCGATCATCAAGCTGCGCAAGGAGCTCAAGGTGCCGCACGCGCTGCCCGACCTGATCAAGGGGCTCGACATGGACAAGAAGCGCAAGGGCCTGATCGCCGACATGGCGGTGGTCGACCCGACCGCCGGCGGCAACCCGGTCAAGCTGACCAAGAAGGCGGCGCTGACGCTGCTCGAAAATGCCATCGCCGGCGCCGTCTAAGACAACTTCAGCATTGGAAATCCACTTGGGAAAAGAGGCGAAGAAAGGGGGAAAGGATGAAAGGCAAGGCCGAAACTAGTTAGCCGGAAAAATAACGGCGCAGCGATTGCTACAGCCGGTTAAAAAGAGTTTACTTTTTCGTACTGCAGGGCGTCGCTTTCACAAAGCTTTCATCTGGCTGTCACACGAAAACGATACCGCATCGCAGGCGTCCAACGGCGTCAGTTCAACGGAGAGAACACATGTTCAAATTCACGGGAAAACTGTTTTCCCTTTCGGCCGTCGCCCTGATGGCGACCTCTGCCATCTCGTCGGCCCAGTCCATGGATGAACTGGTCGCCGCAGCCAAGGCTGAAGGCCAGCTCACGGTCATCGCGCTGCCGCATGACTGGTGCGGCTACGGCGCGGTCATCGACGGCTTCAAGGCGAAATATCCGGAACTCACCATCAACGAACTCAACCCCGATGCCGGCTCCGGTGACGAGGTCGAGGCGATCAAGGCCAACAAGGACAACAAGGGCCCGCAGGCGCCCGACGTCATCGACGTCGGCCTGTCGTTCGGCCCCACCGCAAAGAAGGATGGCCTGATCCAGGCTTACAAAGTATCAACCTGGGACTCGATCCCGGACAGCGCCAAAGATGCCGATGGCTTCTGGACCGGCGACTATTACGGCGTGCTTTCGTTCCTGGTGAACAAGGACCTAGTCAAGGAAGCGCCGGCCGACTGGGCCGACCTGCTGAAGCCGGAATTCGCCAATACCGTTGCGCTCGCCGGTGACCCGCGCGCTTCGAACCAGGCCATCCAGGCCGTCTATGCCGCCGGCCTTTCCGGCGGTGCGGCTGCCGGCGAAGCCGCCGGCACGGCTGGTCTCGACTTCTTCAAGAAGCTCAACGCCGCCGGCAATTTCGTGCCGGTCATCGGCAAGCCCGCGACGCTTGCCCAAGGCCAGACGCCAATCCTGGTGACCTGGGATTATAACGCGCTTGCCGGCCGCGATACGCTGAAGGGCAATCCGCCGGTCGACGTCGTCGTGCCGAAGACCGGTGTCGTCGCCGGCGTCTATGTTCAGGCGATTAGTGCCTACGCGCCGCACCCGAATGCTGCCAAGCTATGGCTGGAATATCTCTATTCGGACGAAGGCCAGATCGGCTGGCTGAAGGGCTATTGTCACCCGATCCGCTTCAACGACCTCGCCAAGAATGGCAAGCTCCCGGCTGACGTGATGGCCAAGCTGCCGCCGGCCGAGTCCTATGCAGCCGCGGTGTTCCCGACGCTCGACGAGCAGGGCAAGGCCAAGGAAGCCATCACCAAGAACTGGGATGCCGTCGTCGGCGCCAACGTCAAGTAAGACTTGAGATCAGCCGGGCGGCTTAGATCGCCGCCCGGCATACCTCCAGGACGGTAGCCGGCGCATGACCGATATCTCGTTGTCCGATCACGCTGTTGCCGGGAAGACCGCGCCTCCTGCCGACGCCCGCAGCATGAGGCTGCCGACGCAATGGCTTGGCGTTGCGCCTTTCTTCATCTTCGCCATCATGTTCCTGATCCTGCCCACGCTCTATCTGATGCTGGGCGCATTCCGGAACGATGCCGGCGAATTCACTTTCGAAAACATAGCGGCCTTGGCGCAGCCGTCGATCGTTGCCGCCTACTGGATCTCAATCAAGGTCAGCCTCGCCTCGTCGCTGATCGGTGCTTTCGCGGGGCTTGCCATTGCCATCGCCATCGTGCGCGGCGGGCTGCCGGACTGGATACGCTCGGCGACGCTGACCTTCTCCGGCGTGGCCTCCAATTTTGCCGGCGTGCCGCTGGCCTTCGCCTTTCTCGCGACGCTCGGCCGGCTCGGGCTCGCCACGGTGCTGCTCAACGTCTTGGTCGGCTTCAACATTTATGCCCATGGTTTCAACATCCTGTCGTTCTGGGGCCTGACGCTGACCTATGTCTATTTCCAGATCCCGCTGATGGTGGTGATCATCGTGCCGGCGATCGATGGGCTGAAGAAGGAATGGGGCGAAGCGGCGGCAACGCTTGGCGCGACCCAGGCGCAGTTCTGGCGCTTGGTCGTCATTCCGGTGATCTGGCCAAGCTTCCTCGGCACCGTCATCCTCTTGTTCGCCAACGCCTTCGGTGCCATCGCCACCGCTTACGCTCTGACCGGCTCCGCGCTTAATATCGTTCCTATCCTGCTCTACGCGCAGATCCGCGGTGACGTGCTGCACAATGCCCATCTCGGCTACGCCATCGCCTTCGGCATGATCGTCATCACCGGGCTGGCCAATGTCTTCTACATCTGGTTCCGGACGCGCTCTGAGAGGTGGCTCAAATGAAGTCCGGCAGATTCTGGGCCTGGATCGTCTTCGCGCTGGGCGCTGCCTATTTCTTCATTCCGCTCATCGCGACCGTGGAATTCTCCATGCGCATGCGGCGCGGCGCCTATTCCTTCGATGCCTATCAGGTCGTGCTCGGCGATCCCCGCTTCCAGGCGACCTTCATCTATTCGGTGGTCGCCGCCATCTTCACCATCGTCCTTGGCGTGCTGGTGGTGGTGCCGGCGGCGTACTGGATTCGTCTGCGGCTGCCGCAGCTAAGGCCCGTCGTCGAGTTCATCACGCTGTTGCCGCTGGTCATCCCGGCCATCGTCATCGTCTTCGGCTACATCAGAATGTACGGGTCGAATTCACCGCTGCCGTTCCTGGCCAGCGACACAGGAGCCAATGCCTTGCTGGTCATCGGTTATGCGACACTGGCGCTGCCCTATATGTATCGCGCCGTCGACACCGGGCTTCGCACCATCGACGTGCGGACACTGACCGAGGCGGCGCAGATCCTCGGCGCCGGCTGGGGCACGATCATCACCCGGGTCATCCTGCCCAACGTGCTGATCGCGGTGCTGTCGGGCGCCTTCCTGACCTTCGCCATCGTCATCGGTGAATTTACCATGGCCAGCCTGCTCAACCGGCCTGCCTTCGGACCCTATCTGCAGAACGTCGGCGCCAACCGCGCCTACGAGCCGGCGGCGCTTGCCATCATCGCCTTCGCCATCACCTGGGGCTGCATGTCGCTGATCCAGATCCTGTCGCGTTTCGCGCCGCGATCGGCGAACCGTCCGAACTGACCCGAAGGAAAAAGCCATGACCGAGCCCTTCCTCTCAATCCAGCATGTGCGAAAATCCTTCGGCCCCATCACCGTGGTGCAGGATTTCAACCTCGACGTCGAGCCAGGCGAATTCGTCTCCTTCCTCGGGCCATCGGGCTGCGGCAAGACGACGGTGCTGCGCATGGTCGCCGGTTTCGAGGAGCCGTCCGCCGGCAAGATCGTCGTGGCCGGCAAGGACATCACCCGGCTGAAGCCCAATCAGCGCAATGTCGGCATGGTGTTCCAGGCCTATGCGCTGTTTCCGAACCTCACCGTGGCGCAGAATATCGGCTTCGGGCTGAAGGTCGCCGGTATGCCGAAAGCCGATGCCGACAGGCGCGTGGCCGAAATGCTCGACATCATCAAGCTGCCGCAGATGGGCGACCGCTATCCCTATCAGCTTTCCGGCGGCCAGCAGCAGCGCATCGCGCTGGCGCGGGCGATTGCGCCCAAGCCGAAGCTGTTGTTGCTCGACGAGCCGCTGTCGGCGCTCGACGCCAAGGTGCGCGTGTCGCTACGCGAGGAAATCCGCTCGATCCAGAAGAAGCTCGGCATCACCACCATCTTCGTCACCCACGACCAGGAAGAGGCGCTGTCGATCTCCGACCGCATTGCTGTCATGTATGGCGGCAAGGCCGAGCAAGTCGGCACGCCGTTCGAGATCTACAACCGGCCGGCAACCAAATTCGTCGCCAATTTCGTCGGCACGCTGAACGTGCTCGAAGGCACGGTCACCGACGCGGCTTCGGGCAAGGTTCGCGTCAACTCGCAAGAGGTCTCGCTCAAGGGCAAGCTCAACGGCTCGAAGTCCGGCGACACGCTGTCGCTGGCGTTGCGGCCCGAGGCGATCTCGCTCGGCCGCCACCCCGGTCGCGATTCCAGCCTTTCGGGCGAAATCGCCGAGGTGCATTTCCTCGGCTCGGTCATCCGGGTGCGCGTCGGCATCGGCGGCAGCACGGTCTCGCTCGACACGTTCAACAGTCCGGCCACACCGCCACCCGCTGTCGGCGAAAAGGCCGAGATTTCGTTCTCGTCGGGCGACATGCTGGTGCTGCATTAGGGAATAGTGAATAGTGAATAGTGAATAGTAAGAGGGCACTTTACGCGCCGAAATTTCTCTGCAAGCAACCATTCACCATTCACCATTCACCATTCACCATTCACCATTCACCAGCAGCCAAAGCCGTGGCCGTTTTTGCAGTGCCAATCGCCCGGCTTCACCGCTACGATAGGACATGGCGCTTTTTGAACTCACCCTTGTCCTGCTTCTCATCGCGGTCGCCCTGACCGCGCTGTCGCGGCGTCTGCAGATTCCCTATCCGTCATTGCTGGCGCTGGCCGGCGCCGGTATCGCCTTCCTGCCGTTTGCACCGACCATCGAGATCGACCCGGAACTGGCACTCGCTCTGTTCATCGCGCCGGTTCTGCTCGACGCGGCCTACGACACGTCGCTGCGCGATCTCAACCGCTACAAGGTTTCGCTCATCCTGCTGGCGCTTGGCGCCGTCATCTTCACCACCGTGACGGTCGCGCTGGTCGGCTGGACGATGGCAGGCCTGCCCATTGCCGCCGCCATAGCGCTTGGCGCGATCGTAGCGCCGCCCGATGCCGTGGCAGCCGCGGCCGTACTCGGACAATTCAAGGTGCCGCACCGCATCACCGCCATCCTGGAAGGCGAGAGCCTTCTCAACGACGCCACGGCGCTGTTGATCTACAGGATGTCGGTTTCCGCAGCCGCCGGCTCCATCCTGTTGAGCAGTGCCGTTCCAATGATCCTGCTGTCGACGGTCGGCAGCCTTGCCGCAGGCTATGTGCTCGGCCGGTTGTCTCTCGCGATACTCGGCCGCATCGACGATCCGGCGAGCGGCACAGTGGTTCAATTCGCCTCAACCTTCGGTGTCTGGATCCTGGCCGACAGGATAGGGCTTTCCGCCATCATCACGATCGTCGTCTATGCCATGACGATCGCACGTACGTCGCCGCGCCGCATGCCGGCAAGGAATCGTGTCAGCTCCTACTCGGTCTGGGAGACGGCGGTGTTCGTGCTCAACGTCCTGGCCTTCGTCCTGATGGGCCTGCAAGCGCGATCGATCGTCGGCCGACTTGCCGAACAAGGGCAAAGCGAGGCGTTCGTCTTTGCCCTGGCCGTGCTGGCCGTCGTCATCGTATCGCGGCTTGTCTGGGTGCTGGGCTGCGGCGCGATCCTCAGACAGCTGGCACGTCTGGGCGACGAGGACAGGCGGAAGGACGCACCGACATTCCGCGGCGGCGTGCTCATCGGCTGGTGCGGCATGCGCGGCCTGGTGACGCTTGCGGCAGCCTTCGCCTTGCCGGCCGACTTTCCGGGCCGTGATCCGATCGTGCTCGCCGCTTTCACGGTCGTGCTCGGCACATTGGTGCTGCAAGGCGTCAGCCTGAAACCGTTGCTGCTTCTGCTCAATCTCGACCTCGACCGGACGGTCGACCGGGAGGTGGCGCAGGCGCGCGTCGCCATCATGCAGGCGGCGCTCGACGTGCTCAGCGGCAAGACATCGAGCGCGGCAGGGGCGGTGCGAGAGCAATATGCCGCCCAGCGCGCCATCGCCGAAAACCCGGAGAATGCCCAGGCGGCGACCGAGTATGACAGACTGCGTCTTTATGCCATCAAGAGCCAGCGCGATGCGCTGGAGCGCTTGCGCATCGACGGAACGATCGGCGACGAGGCCTACCACCGCCTCGAGGAAGAGATCGACTGGTCGGAACTGGCAGCATCCCCGCCCGGTCGGTTCCAGCCGCTGACCACTTAGCATCTGGCCCAAGCTGCCTCTGTCCGGCTGCACATTGCAACCAATCCAGCGAACGGCTACTGCCAGCAAGAAATTGAGCCGGATAAGCAATGAAGCTGGTCAGCTATAACATCCAGTACGGCTTCGGCAGCGATGGCCGCTACGACCTGGCGCGCTGTGCCAATGTCGTGGCCGGTGCCGACATTATCGCCTTGCAGGAAGTGGAGCGGCACTGGCGGCGCAGCAACGAGGACGACCAGTCGGAACTTCTTTCGCAATTGCTGCCCGACTACCATTGGGTCTACGGTCCGGCCTTCGACATGGATGCCAGCGAGCGGCGTGACGGCCGCGTCGCCAACCGGCGGCGGCAATTCGGCACCATGGTTCTGTCGAAGCTGCCGATCGTCTGGTCGCGGCTGCATACGCTGCCGCTCAGGCGCACGCTGCGTCCGCTCAACACCCGCAACGCGGCACTCGAATGCATGATCCGCACCCCTGCCGGCCCGGTGCGGGTGCTGTCGCTGCATCTCGCGCATATCGCCGCCGAGGAGCGGCTGGAGCAGATCGAATACCTGCTCGCCGAGCATCGCCGTACGCCCTCCGAGGGCGGGCCATGGAGCGGCGCCGACGACGAGCCGGCGCGCAACTGGAGCAATGGCGAACAGGAGCCGGAAAACCCCGTGGCGGCGATCTGGATGGGCGACTTCAACATGGAGCCGGGCAGCGCCGAGTACCGGCGCATCGTCGGCAGCACGCCCTATCATCGCGGTGCCGCCTATCTCGACGGTTTTGTCGATGCCGCCGCCGTCGCCAGCGAACCGACGTCGGACTTTCATACCCATGTGAAGACCATCGACGGCAGGATCGCAAGGCGCCGGCTTGACCATTGCTTCGTCGGCGGCATGTTTGCGGGGCGCGTGCGCTCGGTCAGCGCCGATATCGGCCAAATCGCCTCCGACCATTTTCCGCTCTGGGTGGATATCGACCTGGAGACGCCGATCGCCATCGGAACGGGCGGCGGATGAACCGACGATGAGCCTGTTTGTCTTTTTCGCGGTGCTCGCCGCCGCTTCCATGCATGCGATCTGGAACGCGCTGGTCAAGGTCCATCTCGACCGTTTCCTGTCGATCACGCTGATGACGCTCGGCATGGGTGCCGCGGCGCTGGTGACGTTGCCCTTTGTCGAGGTGCCGAAGCCGGAAGTGTGGCCGTACATCCTCGCCTCGGTTGTCTTCCACATGGGCTACAGGACGTTCCTGATCGGCGCCTACAAGGCCGGCGATTTCGCCCAGACCTATCCTCTGGCGCGCGGCACCGCGCCGTTGCTGGCCGCTTTGGGGGGCATTGTGGTGGTTGCCGAGATGCCGGCGCCGCTCGCCATCGTCGGCATCCTCTTGTTGTCGGCGGGCACGCTGGTGCTGTCGTTTCGCGGCGGCGCGCATCTGGAGAAATTGAACCTGCGCGCCGTCGGCTTCGCGCTGGGCACATCGATCTTCATCGCCAGCTACACGCTGTCGGACGGCAGCGGCGCGCGGCTGGCCGCCACCGCGTCGAGTTATGCGGCCTGGCTGTTCGTCTGCGATGCGCTGTGGGCGCTGGTGCTGTGCGTCGTCTTTCGCGGCCCACAGGCGCTGCCGGTGCTGGCGCGCGACTGGAAGGCGGGAATCTATACCGGCGTGCTCAGCGGCGGCGCCTACTGGATCGTCATGTGGGCGATGACCAAGGCGCCGATCGCCTCGGTGGCGTCGCTGCGAGAAACATCGATCCTGTTCGCCATGATGATCTCGGTGTTCGCACTCGGCGAGAAGATGACGGCATGGCGAGGTGCCGCGGTGCTTAGCATCGTCGCCGGCGTTGTTGCGCTGAGAATGGGATAGTCACACGATCTCCAGGTCGAACACCATCAGCCCGTCGATGCCGCCTTCGAGCGCCGCGACCAGTCTTGCGCCGGCTCGCTGATGCGCTTCATGCTCGAGATAGCCATCGCGTGCCGCAGCGTCGCGAAAGTCGATGGTGAAGCCGTGTGTGAAGCCGCGAGCGAAGGGTTCCGGGCTGGTATTGGCGCTGAATTCGACCTTGCCCATGCCGTCGATCACCGACCGCAACGCTTCGAGATCGGCATGGATTGCCGCGCGCTCGGCGTTGGCGACATCGTCGCGGAATCTGACGAAGACACAGTGCCTGATCATTCCTTGTCCTTCATGCCGCTCGGTTGGTGGAAAACACTGCCGGCGGCAGCGGCTCGCGGCCAAGGATCAGATCGGCGCCCTTTTCGCCGACCATGATCGTCGGCGCATTGGTGTTGGAGGAGGGGATGCGCGGCATCACCGAGGCGTCGCAGACGCGCAGGCCCTCGATACCGCGCAGCCTGAGATCGGGCGTCACCACGCTCATCGCATCGTGGCCCATGCGGCAGGTGCCGACCGGGTGGTGGTCGGTCTTGGAACTGCGGCAGGCGTAGTCGAACAACTCGTCGCCGCTCTGCAGGTCAGGTCCCGGCAGTACCTCGCGCAGCACATAGGGCTGCAGCGCCTTCTGCCGCATGATCTCGCGCGCCAGCCTCAGCCCCTTGATCGACATGTCGCGGTCATAGGGATCGGACCAATAGTTCGGATCGATCAGCGGGCGGTCGGCCGGGTCGGCACTGTTCAGCCGCACCGTGCCGCGCGAGCGCGGGCGCAGGAAGGCCGAGTTCAATGTCACGCCCGGATTGTTCAACTTCTCGACGCCGGCCTCGATGCCGGAGCCGAGGCCGAGATGCAGCTGGATGTCGGGAGAGGCGGCGGTCGGATCGGCGTACCAGAAGCCGCCAGTCTCAAACAGGCTGGAAGCCACCGGGCCTTTCTTCAGGAGCAGATACTGCAGGCCGGCCCAAGCCGTCCAGTGCAGCTTGGCGTAGTTGTCGTAGGTGTGATCGCCGGTGCATTCGGCGATGACGAACAGGTCGAGATGATCCTGCAGGTTGGAGCCGACGCCGCGCAGATCGTGCACCGGTGTGACGCCGACCGCCTTCAGATGGTCGGCCGGGCCGATGCCCGACTGCATCAGAAGCTTCGGCGAGCCGATGGCGCCGGACGAGACGATCACCTCGCGCTCGGCGCGCAGGATCGTTGGCTGGCCGCCCGGCCTGTCGACGATCTCGACGCCGATGGCGCGGCCCTTGTCGACGACGATGCGCGTCACCAGAACGCCGGTCCTGACGGTGAGATTCTTGCGCTCGCGGATCGGCCGGAGATAGGCGACCGAGGCGGAGGAGCGCTTCGCGTCCTTCTGCGTCAGCTGATAGTAACCGACGCCCTCCTGGGCTACCCCGTTGAAGTCGGGATTGAAGGGCATGCCCATCTCTTGTCCCGCGCGAAAATAGGCCTCGCAGATCGGCAGCGGCGCGATCGGGTTCGACACGCCGAGCGGGCCCTGGTCGCCGTGAAAATCGTTGGCATAGCGTTGGTTGTTCTCGGCGCGCTTGAAATAGGGCAGCACGTCACGATAGCCCCAGCCGGCAAGGCCTTCTTCCTTCTCCCAGGCATCGTAGTCGCGGGCGTTGCCGCGCGTGTAGATCTGGGCGTTGATCGACGAGCCGCCGCCTATCACCTTGGCCTGCGTGTATCGGAAGACGCGGTCGTTCATGTGCTTTTGCGGCACCGTCGACCAGCCCCAGGCGGCGATGCCCTTGGTCATCTTGGCAAAACCGGCCGGCATATGGATCAGCGGATGCCAGTCCTTGCCGCCGGCTTCGAGCAGCAGCACCTGATGCGACGGATCTTCGCTCAGCCGGTTGGCGAGTACGCAGCCGGCCGGGCCGGCGCCAACGATTATGTAGTCGGTCATGGGATGTAGCCAGTCATGGGATGTAGTCCGTCATGGCGTCACCTGTTCATAGCCTCGGCACCGACAGCGCGCCGTCGACATTGATGACCGAGCCGGTCGAAAAGCCGAGCTTGCCGCCGGCGAGCGCCGCCACGGCGGCACCGATATCTTCGCTCTCGCCCCAGCGCATCGCCGGCACCAACCCGCCGTCGATCAGCCCGTCATATTTGGCGGTGACACTTGCGGTCATGTCGGTGCGGATGATGCCCGGCCGCACTTCGAACACCGCGATGTTTTCAGTGGCAAGCCGCAGTGCCAGGTTTTTCACCCACATCGAAAGCCCGGCCTTGGAAATGCAGTACTCGGAACGTTCCGGCGAGGCCATGGCGGCGCTGACCGAGGTGATGGTGATGATCGATCTCGCACCATCGCTCGGCAGGCCGAGCATCGCTTTGGCAACGGCCTGGCCGAGGAATACGGTGCCGCGCAGATTGATGCCGAGCACCCGGTCGAAATTTTCCGGCTTGAGCTCGAGCAGGTCGCCGCGCAGGACGGCGCCGATGCCGGCACTGTTGACCAGGCAATCGATGCGGCCGAAGGCATTCAATGCAGCATCGACAAGTGCCGCATGGCCGCCGAGATCGGCGATGTCGCTGCTGGCATAGGCGAATTTCGCGCCGCGCCCGGTGATGTCGGCGGCGAGCCCGTCGGCGGCTTCGTCGGCAAGGTCGGCGACGAGGATGTCGAAGCCGGAATCTGCGAGCGCTTCGGCGCAGGCAAGGCCGATGCCGCGCGCGCCGCCGGTGACGATCGCTGCCGGGCGGCTCATGTTGCAAGCTCCGTCTTGCGGATATGATCGGCGACGCGCAGCGCCTGTGCGGCGATCGACAGAGCCGGATTGACGGCGGCCGAATTCGGCAGGAAGCCGGCATCGACGACGAACAAATTGCTGTGGTCGAAGGAGCGGCAGAACGGGTCGAGCGGCGAGGTCGCCGGATCGTTGCCCATCTTCACCGTGCCGCACTGATGCGAGGGCGTGCGCTTGTCGAACGGCCGCGACAGGACGATCGGATAGCCGCAGGCGCGGAAATTCTCGCGCATCACCTTGGTCAGTCCGTCGAGCGACTGCATGTTGGAGCGCCGCCACTGCATGACGATGTCCTTGCCGTCGACCATGATGCGGCTCTCGGGATCGGGCAGGTCTTCGCACATCAGATACCAGTCGACGGCGTGGCCGGCCATGAAATCGAGCGCGAATTTGGGCGCGCGCCTGACATTGGCCTTGAGGATGTTGCCGTCGATCTTGCCGAGGAGCTGGACGTTGCCGAGCGGCTTGCCGCCCTTGCCGTCGGACAGATAATAATCGTTCAGCATCAGCGTCTTCTGGTAGACGGATTTGTTCCGGCGGCGTGGATCGATCGCCAGCATGGCGCTCGAATTGTGGTTCATGAAGTTGCGGCCGACCTGGTCGGAGCGGTTGGCCAGGCCTTTGCCACCGCCTTTGCCCTCAGGGGTGGGCGAGCGCAGCAGGATGGCGGCGGAATTGACCGCGCCGGCCGATAGGATGACCAGTTTCGGCGCGACTTTCTTCAGCGTACCGTTCTGTCGATAATGGACGGCGGCGATTGTCCTCGCATCCGGCGATGCCTCGAGATGTTCGACATGGGCGCCGGTCTCGAGCTTGATGTTCTGGTCGGCAAGTGCGGCGGCCAGCGGTCCCGTTTGGGCGTCGACCTTGCCGGCGCCTGTGTTGGGAAACGCGTCCCACGGCGTGCTGCCGTCCTTCAGCCAGGCTTCGATGTCGACGCCGAGCGGCAGCGATGCCGGGTGCAGGCCTAGGCTCCTGAGCTCGGCGCGCGCTCGCGCGATCGGCGGCTCGTCGGGCACCGGCCCGAAAGGGTAGGGCATCGAGTGGAACGGCTCGGTCGGGTCTTCGCCGAGTGCACCGCGCACGCGGAAAAGCTGCTCGGCCCTGGAATACCAGGGTTCGAATTCCTCATAGGAAAACGGCCAGGCCGGCGAGATGCCGCCATAGTGCTCCATCTCCGAAAAGTCTTGCCCGCGGTAGCGGATCAGCACGGCGCCGTAGAATTTCGAATTGCCGCCGACATAGTAGTAATTGCCGGGATTGAACGCAGCACCTCCGGCCTCGAGCCACATCTCCTTAGGCCGATAATGGCCGTCGACGAAGATTGCGCGGGTGTCGCGTGTGTGCGGCGTTAGCGGCAGTGGTTCGCCGCGCTCCAGCATCAGGATCGAGGCGCCACTGCCGGCAAGGCCGGAGGCGATCGTGGCGCCGCCTATGCCGGAGCCGATGATGACGATGTCGGGATTTGTCATGGCCGTCAGACGATGCGTTTCTCGGTCGCCGGATCGAAGAACACCGCCTTGGTCAGGTTGAAGGCGAGCGGCGTGACCGTGCCGGGCTGGATGTTGGCGTCGGCGCGCAGCCGCGCGACCACCGCCTTGCCGCCGAGATTGGTGACCGCGAAAGTATCCGAGCCGGCCGGCTCGATGACCTCGATGTGACAGTCGGCGCGGGCGATGTTCGAGGCGTTGCGTTCGGCACCTTCGGGGTCGGTCAGTGCTTCCGGGCGGACGCCGAAGATGATCGGTTTGCCCTGGAATGCCGACAGGCCGACCGGCGCATTGGCCAGCGGCAGCGAAATCGGCTGGCGCGCCTCGCGCTCCATGACGACGGAGAAGCCGCTGCCGTTGCTGCCGATCGTAGCCGGGATCAGGTTCATCGCCGGCGAGCCCATGAAGTCGGCAACAAACAGGTTGGTCGGATTGTTATAGATTTCGGCCGGCGTGCCGAACTGCTGCACCTCGCCGTCGCGCATCACCGCGATCTTGGTGGCCAGCGTCATCGCCTCGATCTGGTCGTGCGTGACGTAGACGATGGTGGTGCCGGTGGTGGCGTGCAGGCGCTTGATCTCGATGCGCATGTCGACGCGCAGCTTGGCATCGAGGTTCGACAAAGGCTCGTCGAACAGGAACAGCTTGGGATCGCGCACCAGCGCCCGGCCCATGGCGACGCGCTGGCGCTGGCCGCCGGAAAGCTGGCTTGGCTTGCGCTTCAGCAAATGGCCGATCTGCAGGACCTTCGCCACCTTGTCGATCGCCTTCTGGCGCTCGCCGACCGGCACGCCGCGCATCTCCATGCCGAAGGCAATATTCCCGGCGACCGTCATGTTCGGATAGAGCGCGTAGCTCTGGAAGACCATCGCGATGTCGCGCTTGGAGGGGTGGAGATCGTTGATCGTGCGTCCGTCTACACGGATTTCGCCTTCGGTGATGGTTTCCAGGCCGGCAATGGTGTTGAGCAGCGTGGACTTGCCGCAACCGGACGGCCCGACCAGCACGAGGAAGCCGCCCTTTTCGAGATCGAGGTCGATGCCTTTCAGGATCTCGACCGATCCGAAACGCTTCTTCAACCCGTCAATTTCCAGAAAAGCCATCCGATTATCCTTTGACGGCGCCGGCCATCAGGCCGCGCACGAAATAGCGGCCGGCGAGCACATAGACGAGGAGCGTCGGCAGCGCGGCGATCATCGCCGCCGCCATGTTGACGTTGTATTCGACGACGCCGGTCGAGGTGTTGACGACGTTGTTCAGCGCCACCGTCATCGGCATGACGTCGCCTGAGCCGGCATAGGCGGAGGCGAAGAGGAAATCGTTCCAGATGTTGGTGAACTGGTAGATGACCGTCACCACGATGATCGGCAGCGAGTTGGGCAGCATGATGCGCCGGAAGATCTGGAAGAAGCTGGCGCCGTCGATCTGCGCCGCCTTCACCAATTCGTTCGGAAACGCCTCGTAATAATTGCGGAAGAACAGGGTGGTGAAGCCGATGCCGTAGACGACGTGGACGAATACCAGGTTCACCGTCGGATTGCCGAAGCCGAAGGTGAGGCCGGTCGCGTTCTGCAGCTTGACGCCGAACCGGCCGAGGCTGCCGAGGATCGTTGCCATGGGCAAGAGGACGGACTGGAACGGGATAAAGCAGGCAAACAGCATCAGCCCGAATACCAGCGTCGCCCCGCGAAAGCGCCACTTCGTCAGCACATAGCCGTTGAGTGCGCCGAGCAGGGTCGAGATGACGACGGCCGGAACCACCATCTTGATCGAATTCCAGAAATAACCCTTCATGCCGACGCAGGTGAGACCCGAGCAAACTTCGCTCCATGCCCTTATCCAGGGTGCGAAGGTCGGCGCCTGCGGCAGCGCCAGCATGTTGCCGTTCTGGATTTCGTCCATGGTCTTGAACGAGGTCACCAGCATGACGAACAGCGGCATCAGGTAGAACAGCGCGAACAGCGCCAGCAGCCCGTAAATGACGATACGGTTGACCGTCCTGGCGCTGATACCGCCAGTGCTCTGGCGAGCAGGAGTGGCTATAGCGCTCATCGCGGCTTCTCCCGAAGCTCGGAATAGAGATAGGGAACGATGATCGCGGTGATGGTCATCAGCATGATCACGGCGCTGGCCGAGCCGACGGCCATCTCGTTGCGCTTGAAGGTGTACTCATACATGAAATTGGACGGCAGCCAGGCCGAACCGCCCGGCCCGCCGCTGGTCAGCGCGACGACCAGATCGTAGGACTTGATGGCGAGATGCGCGAGCACGATCAAGGCCGAGAGAAAGATCGGCCGCAGCAGCGGGATAACGATGCGGCGGTAGAGCTGGAAGGTGGTGGCGCCGTCGATCTGCGCCGCCTTCAGGATCTCGCCGTCAATGCCGCGCAGGCCGGCCAGGAACATCGCCATGATGAAGCCCGACGCCTGCCAGACGCCGGCGATGACCACCGTGTAGATGACAAAATCTTTGTTCTTGATCCAGTCGAAATGGAAGCTCGTCCAGCCCCATTGGTGCAGCGTCTGCTCGAGGCCGAGGCCGGGGTCGAGAAACCATTTCCAGGCAACGCCGGTGACGATGAACGACAGTGCCATCGGGTAGAGATAGATCGGCCGCAGCACACCTTCGCCGCGGATCTTCTGGTCGAGCAGGATCGCCAGGAACAGGCCGAGCGCCAGACAGATGGAAATGTAGAGGAAGCCGAAAATCCCCATATTGGTGATCGACGTGTACCAGCTGGACGGCGGGTCGCTTTCGAAGGTCCAGCGCCAGAGCCGCTGATAGGCGCGTGGCCCGGTGATCGCATAGGACGGGAAGGTCTTGGAATTGGTGAAGGACAGATAGATCGTCCACAGGATGAAGCCGTAGACGAAGACGACGGTGGCGGCAAAGCTTGGCGCCAGCACGAGCTTCGGCAGCGCGTCCTGAAGGCGCGAGCGCACCGAGGCGCCCGGACGGGCACCGTGCTCCGGCGTCAGCGTGATACTGGTTTCAGCAACTGTGCTCATCTGTCCATTCCGTATCGCGGGTCCGGAATTCTGTCGTCGCGGCCTCTGCGGCACGAAAGCGTGCCGGTCGGCGCAACCGCAAACCCCACCGCAGAGGACTCTCCCCGGCTTGCGCCGGGGAGATCATTCACATCGGCGGGCGCTTACTTGGCGTCTTCGATCGCGCTGACCAGTTGGGTCACGGCCTCGTCCGAGGTCTTGATCTGGCCGTGGACGAATTTCGAGACGACATCCTTGTAGGCGTTGGCAACCGCCGGAGGCG
The DNA here is from genome assembly GCF_040317925.1 of Mesorhizobium sp. M1348. NCBI lineage: Bacteria > Pseudomonadati > Pseudomonadota > Alphaproteobacteria > Hyphomicrobiales > Phyllobacteriaceae > Mesorhizobium > Mesorhizobium sp. M1348. Next base: position 754,593 of record NZ_JAMYLH010000001.1, read on the forward strand.
CGCCATAGCCCTGCGCCAGAGAGCCGAACAGCGTGCCGCCTTCATTGGCGGCCTTCAGGTCAGCCATGCCCTTCTTGCCGCAAGCGTCGAAATCGGTATCCGGCACGTCGGTGCGGGCCGGAACAGAGCCCTTCACGACGTTGAAGGCCGACTGGAAGCTCTTCGACAGCGTGGCGGTGGCCAGGGCGATCTGGGCGGCCTTGCGGTCCTCCGGAACGTTGAACATGCCGAACATGTCGGAGTTGTAGACGACGCTGCCGTCGGTGCCGGGGAAGCGGTAGCACAGGAAGTCGGTGCCCGGGACCTTCTTGGCGGCGTTGAATTCGCCCTTGGCCCAGTCACCCATCACCTGCACCAGCGCATCGCCCTTGATGACCATGGCGGTGGCGAGGTTCCAGTCCCGGCCCGAGAAGTTCGGGTCGACATAGGTGACGAGCTTGGCGAGATTGTCGAACGACTTCTTCATCGTGTCGGACTTCAGCGACTCCTCGTCGAGGTCGTTGAAGGCCTTCTTGTAGAACTCAGGCCCGCCCGTCGACAGCACGACCGAGTCGAACATGGTCGCTTCCTGCCAGTTCTGGCCGCCCAGCGCGAGCGGGACGACGCCCGCCGCCTTGGCCTTGTCGAGCAACGCGATGAAGTCGTCGAAGGTCTTGGGCTCGGTGCCGCCGATCTTGTCCATCACCGCCTTGTTGATCCACAGCCAGTTGACCGAGTGGACGTTGACCGGAGCCGCGACCCACTTGCCGTCATAGACGGAGAATTTCTGCAGGGCCGCGGGAACGGACTTGTCCCAGCCTTCCTTTATCGCCGTCTCGGTCAGATCGCCCATGACGCCGGCTGCGGCATAGTCGAGCACGGTGTAGCCAAGCATTTGCGAGGCGGTCGGGTAGTTGCCGGCCGCCACCATCGCCTTCAGCGCGGTCATGGCGGCGTCGCCGCCGCCGCCGGCCACCGGCACGTCCTTCCAGGCAAAGCCTTCCTTGGCCAGATCCTGCTTGAGCACGTTCAGAGCGGCAGCTTCACCGCCCGACGTCCACCAATGCAGCATCTGGACTTCCTTGACGTCCTCGGCATGGGCCGCGAACGCAACGCCTGATGCGAGAGCCGTCCCGATAAGCAGTTTGCGCAACATGTACTTCCTCCCTTGTTGAACCTACACGACCGGCGGATGCCCGCCGGGTTCTTCCCAACTCAGCCGACCCACCATCCGGTGCGCTGGCCGCGATGAAACTGGATTGTCTTTTCCTCGGTATAATCCTCGACGGCGCGCTTGCCGAGTTCGCGTCCGAGACCGGACTGCTTGTAGCCGCCGAAAGGCAGTTCGGGGTAACCCTCCATGAACGTGTTCACCCAAACGGTTCCCGAACGCACATTCCGCGCCACCGACATGCAGGTATCGATGCTGGCGCTCCACACGCCCGCCGACAGACCATAGGGCGTGTTGTTGGCGATGTGCAACGCCCTTTCAATCGACTCAAAAGTCAGCACCGAGAGCACCGGCCCGAACACTTCCTCGCGCGCAATGGCCATGTCTTCGGTGACGTCGCCAACGATGGTCGGATCAAGATACTGGCCGGCGCTCGAAGCAAGCTGCTTGCCGCCGCAATAGATCCGGCTGCCGCCGCTCTCCGCTGCCGTCACGTAGCCGGTAACCTTGGCCACATGGTCGGTGGAGATCATCGCGCCGACCTTGGTGCGGTCGTCGAGCGGGTCACCGACAGTCACCTTGGCGGTGAGTGCTTTGACGGCGCCGAGGAACTCGCCGGCGATCGCCTCATGGACGATCAGCCGGCTGCCGGCATTGCAGCATTCGCCGGCATTGAAGAAGCCGCCGAAAACCGCCGCGTCGGCGGCGGCCTCGAGGTCGGCGTCGGGAAAGACGATCTGGCCGTTCTTGCCGCCGAGCTCCATCGCGACTTTTTTCAGCGAGTTGGCGGCAGACGCCATGGTCATCTTGCCGACGCGGGTGGAGCCGGTGAACGACACCATCTCGACCAGCGGATGGCTGACCATCGGTGCGCCGACATCGGCGCCCAGCCCGGCAAGGATGTTGACGACGCCATCCGGCAGGCCGGCCTGCATCAGGATCTCGCCGAGTACGAAAGTCGAGGCCGAGGTCATCTCGCTCGGCTTGACCACTGCCGTGCAGCCGGCGGCGAGCGCGAAGGGCAGCTTCTGGCTGACGATCAGGAAGGGAAAATTCCACGGCGTGATGATCGAGACGACGCCGATCGGTTCGCGCAGCACGACGCCGAGCATGGCGTCGCCGAGATTGGCGTAGCTTTCGCCGTGAAGCGTCCGCGCAAGTGCCGCGGCATAGCGCCAGATGTCGACGGCGCCGCCGATCTCGCCGCGCGCCTGGGCAATCGGCTTGCCGGATTCCAGTGCGTCGAGCCGGGCAATCTCGTCCAGCCGCGCCTCGATCAGGTCAGCCGTCCTGAGCAGGATCGCGGCGCGCTCGGCGGCCTTCATGCGCGGCCACGGGCCGGTCTCGAAGGCCTTGTGCGCGGCCTGTACCGCCGCCTCCACGTCCGCCGCGCCGGCCTGTGCATAGCGCGAGACGGTGAAGCCGTGGCCGGGGCTGCTGCGCTCCAGTGTGCGGCCGTCCTGGGCGTCGATGAACTTGCCGCCGATCAGCAGCCGGTAGCTTTTCGGCGCTGCGGCTGCCTCGGCGGGCATGGCGATGTTGAGAGGTGCGTTCATGTGAGTTTCAGGTTCCTAAGATCTTGAGAACGCCGGCTTCTGCTTGGCCTTGAAAGCCTCGACGCCGGCCCTGAGATCGCTTGTCAGCGCGATGAAGCCGCTGGCCAGCGCTTCGGTCGCGGCAGCACTCTCTTCGCCCTCGGCGATGGCAATCATCAGCTTGGCGGCTTCGGTCGCGAGCGGCCCGCGCTCGGCGATCTTGCCGGCCCAGGCCTTGGCTTCGGCGAACGCCTTACCGGTCTCGACCACCCGGTCGACAATCCCCAGAGCAAGAGCCTCGGTCGCCAGAAACACCTCGCCGCCGAGCGCCATCCGCCGCACCGCCTGCGCACCGAAGCGGCGCACGGCGCGCTGTGTGCCGGACCAGCCGGGAACGACACCGATCGAGGTCTCCGGGAACCCAAGCTTCACCTGCGTTTCCGCCACGCGAAAGTCGCAAGCCGCCGCCAGTTCCAGCCCACCACCCAGCGCATGGCCGGCAAGAATGGCGATCGTCGGCTGCCGCAGCCGCGCCAGCCGATCAAAGACGCGGTGGCCGTAGCGAACCCATTGCACCTGGAAATCGGCGGCGCTCATTTCTGCCCATGCCTCGACGTCGCCGCCGGCGCAAAAGCCCTTGCCTTCGCCGCAGATCAGCACGACGCGGACGCCGTCCGCCGCCTCGGCCTCATCGAGTGCTGCTTCCAGCGCCCGCAGCATCGGAATGTCGAGGGCGTTGAATTTCTCCGGCCGGCGCAGCGTGACAATGCCGATGGCGCCGTCGGTTTCAAAGGTGACGAGGCGCTCAGCCATGGGCGCCTCCAAGCGAGGCGCCGCCATTGAGCGACAGGCCGATCGGCCGGTCCCTGTAGAGCGCATCCGGCGTCACTTTGAGATCGTTGGCTACGGCGAGCGGGATCTCGGCCTGCGCCAGCACATCGCGCTCCAGGTCGATGCCCGGCGCCAGCTCCGTCACCATCAGCCCTGCTGGCGTCAGCTTCATCACGCAGCGCTCGGTGACATAGGTGATATCCTGTCCCTGCGCGACGGCACGCTTGCCCGAGAAGGAGATATGCTCAACCTCGCCGACGACTTTCTTGACCTTGCCCTCCTGGTCGATGCGGATGCCGCCATCAGCAAGCGACAGCTTGGCGCCGGCATTGAAGAAACCTGAAAAGACGATCTTCTTCGCCCGCGCGGTGATGTCGACGAAGCCGCCGGCGCCGGCGGTGACGTGGGGCCGCGCCGAAAGCTTCGACACGTTGACAGAACCATGGCGGTCGATCTGCAGGAAGGACAGCAGCGAGGCGTCGAAGCCGCCGGCCTGGAAATAGATGAACTGGTGCGGCGAGGGCATGAAGGCGTCGGCGTTCGACGAGCAGCCGAACTTGAAGTCGAGCAGCGGCACGCCGCCGACCGCGCCCTGTTCGATGACCCAGGTGACCTTGCCGTGCTGGCCTTCCTCGAGCAGGATCCGCGGCACATTGGCCGAGATGCCGAAGCCGATATTGACCGCCATGTCGTCGGCAAGCTCCATGGCGACGCGGCGCGCAATGACCTTCTGGACGTTCATCTCGGCGTTGCGGAAGCTCGACAACGGCCGGAAGATCTCGCCGGAGATGGCCGGATCGTAGGGCGTCAGCGTCGTCTGCAACTGGTCGGGCGCCACCACGATATGGTCGACCAGCACGCCGGGCACGCGCACATCGTGCGGTTTCAGCGTGCCGTTCTCGACGACGCGCTTGACCTGCGCGATGACGATGCCGCCATTGTTGCGGGCGGCGAGCGCCTGTTCGAGGCCGCCGAGATAGGCACCCTCATGCTCATAGGTGAGGTTGCCGCGCTCGTCGGCCGTGGTGGCGCGGATGATCGCGACCTGCGGCACGATCGAGCGAAAATAGAGCCACTCCTCGCCGTCGAACTGCTGCACCGAAACGATCGGCTCGCTGGCGGCCGCGTTCATCGCGCAACCCTGATGGCGCGGGTCGGCAAAGGTATCGAGCCCGACCTTGGTCAGCACGCCGGGGCGCTTGGCGGCGGCCTCGCGATGCATGTCGAACAGGATGCCGGACGGCACGTTATAGGCGGCGACCGAATTGTCGCCGATCATCTTCCAGATCTGCGGCGGCTCGGAAGATGACGGCCCGGATGGATAGGAGCCGCACAAAGTGCGCTTCAACAGGCCGGGCTTGGCTAGATGGTCGATGCCCTTGATGCCGTACATGTCACCGGCGGCGATCGGGTGCAGCGTCGTGATGTCCTTGGGATGGCCTTCGGCGTCGAAGCGCTCGCCGATGGCGGCAAGCACTGCATCCGGGCAGCCGAGGCCGCTCGACGACGATACGGAAACGACCATGCCATCCCTGATCAGGCCGGCGGCCTCAGCCGCGGAGACGAGCTTGCTCACGCAGCACCCCCGAGCTTCGAGTCGATGGCGACGGCCTTGCCGGACTTGGCCGATTGCAATGCCGCCTCGGCTGCGGTCAACGACCAGACGCCGTCCTCGCCGGTGGCGGACGGCTGGCCCTCGCCACGTATCGCCGCGTGGAATTGGCGCAGCGAACGGGCATAGAGGTCTTCGCGGTCGAAGCTCAATTCCTCCTCGCCCTGTGCCGTTCGCAGCAACACCGAGCCGACCGGCTTCTGCGTCATCACATCCTTGCCGATCAGCGAGCCTTCGCTGCCATGCACCTCGAAGCCGGTGCCGGCGAATTTGGTGGTGAAGCCCTCATGCGATTGGGCAATGACCCCCGATCCGAAGCGCCAGAGGCACATGGCGCCGTCTTCCAGCCCGCCGGCGGCCATGCCGGCCGATTGCGTGAATGCCGAGATCTCGACCGGATCGTCGCCGAGCACGAAGCGCAGCGTGTCGGCATCGTGCACGGTGATGTCGAGCACCACGCCGCCGCCGGCGTCCGGCCTGGTGATGCGCCAGCCCTGCAGGTTTTCCGGCAGATAGACGGAGTGGAAGACGCGCGCAGCGATCGGCCTGCCGATGCGGCCGGCAGCGATCGCTTCGCGCATCGCCCGATGCGAGCCGGCATTGCGCAGATGGTGGTTGGTGCCGAGCACGACGCCGGCGGCCCTGGCGGCGGCGACCATCTTGCGCGCGTCGGCGCTGGTCAGCGCCAGCGGCTTTTCGCACAGCACATGCTTTCCCGCCTCGATGGCGGCGAGTGCCTGTTCGAGATGCAATTCGTTGGTGGTCGAGATGTAGACGGCGTCGATATCGGATTTGAGCAGGGCGTCCAGCGTCGAGACCGCCGCCTGAATACGGTTTTCGCTGGCATAGGCGGTGGCGCGCTCCGGGCTGGAGCTCATCACTGCGGCGATTTCGCCGTCCGGCTGCGCGCGGATGGCGCCGATCATGAACTGTCTTGCGATCGTGCTGGCGCCGATCAGCCCCCAACTGACGGTCATGCCGCGTCTCCCATTCCTGCGCAGCCATGCTCCTTGCGATCGGGGCCGCAGCTTTCCCTGACCACGAGGTTGACGGCGCCGATATGATCCTCGGCGCGCGTGGTGCGCGATTGGATCATCTTCAGCACGACATGGGCGGCGCGCTCGCCGAGGCCGGCGGTGTTCACCGACACGCTGGTCAGCGCCGGCATATAGTGCTCGGCCTCGGCCACGTCGTCGAAGCCGACGACGGCAAAGTCCGCGCCGGGTTCCAGGCCGCGCTTGCGCAGCGCCAGCAAGACGCCGAAGGCGACCGCATCGTTGAAGCAAAGGGCTGCAGTCGGCGGCGCGGCCATGGCGAGCGCGGTTTCCAGGCAGGCAATGCCGCCCTTGCGGCTGGTTTCGCCCTCGAAGACCAGCCTGTCGGCCGGTGCGATGCCGAGCGCTTCACAGGCCTCGCGAAAGCCGCCCAGCCGCTCGTGATAGACGACAAGGTCGGACGAGCCGCCGAAGAAGGCCAGCCGGCGGTGGCCCTTACCGATCAGATGGGCGGTGGCGAGATAGGCGCCGCGATGATTGTCGGGTGTGATCACCGGGATGCGGCTTTCGGGAAGGCGGCGCATGACGAAGACGACCGGAACGCCCGCGGTCTCAAGGCGGCGGAACGCGCCAGGCGTGGTGCCGCGCGCCGGCGACACGACGAGCCCGGCGACACCCTGCTCCATCAGTGATTTCAAAACCTCTTCCTGGCGCACCGGGTTTTCAGCGGTATTGGCGATGAAGGGCACGACGCCGGCCGACTGGAAGACGCGCTCCATGCCGACCGCCAGTTCGGCGAAAAACGGATTGGTGAGATCGTTGATGACCATGCCGATGACATTGGAATGGGCCTTGCGCAGATTGGCGGCGCCGCGGTTGTAGACATAGCCGACATCCTCGATCGCCTTGCGCACCTTCAGCGCGGTTTCAGGCCGGATCAGCCCGCTACCTTGCAGCACCAGCGATACCGTCGATTTGGACACGCCCGCCTCACGGGCGATGTCGAGTATCGTTGCCTTGGCCCGGCTGGCCATCCAGATCTGTCCTCCCGGTGGTTTCTTGTGCGATTTATTGGAACGATCTAATCCCTGCGGCGCATTTGAGTCAATCGCGTTTTTTCGAACCGGAGAAAAATGCGGCTCAATAGGCGCAATCCTCCAGCAAGTACGGCTTTCACCTGCTGCGATGCAGCAATTTGACCGGCGCGACGAAGGGCGGCAAAGTATCTTGATTTATTGGAACGTTCCATTTAATAGGCGCTGGGAAGGAGAGAGCCATGGACATCACCTTGCCCGGGGAAGGCGGCGGCCGTATCCGCTACCGGCTTGTCGGCCAGCCGGTGCAGCCTGTGGCCGGCGCGCGGTTCTCGCGCATCGCCTACGCCGCCGCCCATGTCGTTGCCGATCCCCTCGCCATGACCGATCCGTGGTCGAGGCCCGCGGTCGACTGGGACAAGACAATGGCGTTTCGCCGTCACCTTTGGCGGCTCGGCTTTCGCGTCGCCGAAGCGATGGACACCTCGCAGCGCGGCATGGGTTTCGACTGGGCAAATGCCAAGGAATTGATCCGCCGCTCCATTATCGAGGCGCGCAGCGTCGAGGGCGCCGATCTCGCGTCAGGCGCCGGCACCGACCATCTGGCGCCGGGGGCCGCGAGCACGCTCGACGATGTCATCGCGGCCTATGAGGAGCAGTTCGGCTTCATCGAAGGGCTTGGCGGCAAGGCGATCATGATGGCCAGCCGGGCGCTGGCGGCGATCGCCAAAAGCCCCGACGACTATGTCAGCGTCTACGACCGCATCCTGTCCCAGGCATCCGGCAAGGTCATCCTGCACTGGCTGGGTGACATGTTCGACCCGGCGCTGAAAGGCTACTGGGGCAGCAGCGATTTCGAAACCGCGCTCGAGACGGTGATCGCGATCATCGAACGCCATGCCGGCAAGGTCGAAGGCATAAAGATATCGCTGCTCGACGCCGGCAAGGAGATCGCGCTCAGGGACCGGCTGCCCGAGGGCGTGGTGATGTTCACCGGCGACGACTTCAACTACCCCGAGCTGATCGCCGGCGACGGCGACAGACATTCGCACGCGCTGCTCGGCATTTTCGATACCATCGCGCCGGTCGCCAATGCGGCGCTGGCAAAGCTGGCCGACGGCGACCGCGCCGGCTATGACGCGCTGATGGCGCCGACAGTGCCGCTGTCGCGCAAGATCTTCGAGGCGCCGACCGAATACTACAAGGCCGGCATTGTCTTCATGGCCTGGCTGAACGGCCATCAGGACCATTTTTCGATGGTCGGCGGCATGCAGTCGGCGCGCGGCATACGTCACTATGCCGATGTCTTTCGCCTTGCCGACCAGGCAGGATTGCTGGCCGAGCCGGAGCTTGCCATTGCCAGAATGACAAGCCTCTGCGCGGTAGCGGGCGTCTGATCGCAAGACATTGCAGCGTCCAATCTGCAAGCCCGGTTTCGGGTGGCTTTGCGATTTGGCTTGTCTGGGCAAATCTGTATGCGGTATGCGTCCAACAGAGAAGCCGATCCGGCGCTCTGCCGGCCAACCGGCAAAGCTGCCGTTCTGCATTGGGATAAGCTGATGACCTTCGACCTTCGGGGCAAGCGCGTTTTCGTGGCCGGACATCGCGGCATGGTCGGCTCGGCCATCCTGCGCCGATTGGCCGACGAGGATTGCGAGGTTCTGACCGCCTCGCGCGCCGAGCTCGATCTTCTCGACCAGGCCGGCGTGCGGCGCTGGATGGCCGACCGCAAGCCGGATGCAGTGGTGATGGCGGCGGCCAAGGTCGGCGGTATCCTGGCCAACAACAGGCTTCCCGTCGATTTTCTGCAGGACAATCTCGTCATGCAGAACAATGTCATCGACAGCGCCTTCCGCAACGAGGTGCAGAAGCTGCTGTTTCTCGGCTCGTCCTGCATCTATCCCAAATTCGCGGCGCAGCCGATCTCCGAGGACGCCTTGCTGACCGGCCCGCTCGAACCTACCAACGAATGGTATGCGATCGCCAAGATCGCCGGACTGAAACTGTGCCAGGCCTATCGGCGCCAATACGGTGTCGACTACATCTCGGCTATGCCGACCAATCTCTACGGCCCGGGCGATAATTTCGACCTCAATTCAAGCCATGTCGTGCCGGCCCTGATGCGCAAGGCGCACGAGGCCAGGCGCGCCGGCCGCAAGAGCCTGGAGGTGTGGGGATCGGGCACGCCGATGCGCGAATTCCTGCATGTCGACGACGCTGCCGACGCGCTGGTCTGGCTATTGAAGAATTATTCGGGCGACAGCCACATCAATGTCGGCTCTGGGGAAGACATCACCATTGCCGACCTTGCCCGCACCATCGTGTCGGTCGCCGGCGCCGATGCGGCGATCACATTCGATGCGACGAAGCCGGACGGCACGCCGCGCAAGCTGATGGACGTGTCGCGCCTATTCGCCACCGGCTGGCGCCCGCGCTACTCGCTGCGCAGCGGATTGGAACAGACCTATGCCTGGTTTCTGGAGCACGTCGAGACCGGGGATCTGCGCCTCGGCGCGGCCTGAGGCCGGTATTGGCGAGCTCGGCATCAGGACTGGATGAGGCTGAGAACGCCAGCCGATGAAAACACCGACGGCCAATTGAGGGATTATCTGGATGGTGGGCGTGACAGGGATTGAACCTGTGACCCCTGCAATGTCAATGCAGTGCTCTCCCGCTGAGCTACACGCCCATCCGAAGCCGCGCATACACCATTTTTGGTTCGGCACGTCAATAGCGGGAAAAGGGAAAGAATGGCTGGCTTGCCGCGTCGGTCAAGCGGCGACAAAAAGCGCGTCAGGCGGCCTGCAGCATCTTTTCGACCTCGTTGACGAGGTCGCGCAGGTGGAACGGCTTCGATAGCACCTTGGCGTCTTTCGGCGCTTTCGAATCGGGGTTCAGCGCGACGGCGGCAAAGCCGGTGATGAACATCACCTTGAGGTCAGGATCGATCTCGGTGGCGCGACGGGCGAGCTCGATGCCATCCATCTCGGGCATGACGATGTCGGTCAAAAGCAGCGAAAAAGGCTCCTCGCGCAGCCGCTCATAGGCACTGGCGCCATTGTCGAAATCGCTGACCTGATAACCGGCGCGCTCCAGCGCCTTGACGAGGAACCGGCGCATGTCGTCGTCGTCTTCCGCCAGCAGAATGCGTGCCATCTTGTCCCGTCCGAATCACCCAACCGACAATGCCGTGCGGCAAGCCCGTTAACCATGCTGTATATGAGGAGGTGACGGTAAACATCAAGTGAACGTTGGCCGCACAATCCTGATTTGGCTGGCACTTCGGCGGCTGGACATGCGGGCGGCGAGGTGGCACTTTCCTATCATGATGCATTGGTGTTTCCGGGTTCGTTCAAATTGAAAACGGCAGCCGAGGATTTTTCGCTCGTTCCACCCTTCGAAATCCGATCGGGCGCCGAACAGCGCGTTCCCTTCCTCTTCAACTCGCCGCATAGCGGCCGCTACTATCCGGACCGGTTCATGGCGATGGCCAAGCTGGACCGCAACGCCATCCGCCGCTCCGAGGACTGCTATGTCGAGGAATTGTTCGGCGGCGCCGTCGCGCTCGGGGCGCCGATGCTGGCGGCAAACTTCCCGCGCGCCTATCTCGACGTCAACCGGGAGCCGTGGGAACTCGACCCGCGCATGTTCGCCGAACCGGTGCCGTCATTCTGCAACATCCGCTCGGCGCGGGTGGCCGGCGGGCTCGGCACCGTGCCCAAGCTGGTCGGCGAGGGGCTCGACATCTATTCCGGCCGCTTGCCGCTGGCCGAAGCCGTGGCGCGCATCGAAGCGGTCTACAAGCCCTATCACGAGGCGCTGAAACGGCTTTTGACCAGAACCCATGCGCGCTTCGGCTACGCCGTGCTGATTGACTGCCACTCGATGCCGGCAAGCATAAGGGTCGGCGACAGCGGATTGCGGCCGGACTTCATCGTCGGCGACCGCTTCGGCATTTCCGCCGCGGCGGCGTTGACCGAGACGGCGATCGGCCTGCTCACCGGCATGGGCTACAGCGTCGCCCACAACAAGCCCTATGCCGGAGGCTTCATTACCGAGCACTATGGCCGCCCCGTGCGCCATCTGCATGCGCTGCAGATCGAGGTCAATCGCGGGCTCTACATGAATGAGCGGACGTTCCAGAGATCAGCTGGTTTCGACGCCCTGGCCGACGATCTGGCGCGGTTTTCGGCCGAACTGATGGCGATGCCCGATGACAATTTCATGGATCTGCCGCTGGCCGCCGAATAGCGCCGGAATCGCGGCATTCGCGGCTCATGAGGGCAGCGTAAAAAAAGACCGCATCGTTTGCACGACACGGTCGAAGTCTAGGGAGGAAACGCCCAAGGAGGGCATGGACAGGAACCCCTGTCCGAGAACAAACGTATTGTGCGCTGCACAAATGTCAAGGCGCGTTCCGGCTTTTTTAATTCACTGTGAAGTGGAAATTGCATTTCCATGACGGCTGCGTTGCATTCGAGCAACAGTTGGCACCGTGCAAAAGGCTCCGAACGCCCTTTGTTTCGGCACAAACGCCCTTGTTTCGGCATAAATCCGTAGGCAAACCGGCATCTCAAACATGCTGAAGCGGGAGAATCAGTTGGACATCAGTATCGAGTTCATGCGGCGCATTGCGCGTGCCGCCGCAGCCGAGACCTTGCCGCGCTTCCGCAATCAGGGCGCGGTCACCAACAAGGAGCGCGGCAGCTTCGACCCGGTCACCGAGGCCGACCGTGAAGCCGAGCGCGCCATCCGGGCGGTGATCAGCGCGCAATACCCCGATCACGGCATCCTCGGCGAGGAGCATGGCAGCGAAAACATCTCCAGCCGGCATGTCTGGGTGATCGATCCGATCGACGGCACGCGCGCCTTCATTTCCGGCCTGCCGGTATGGGGCACGCTGGTCGGGCTGACGGTCGACGGCGATGCCGTCGCCGGCATGATGTCGCAGCCCTTCACCGGCGAGCTGTTCTACGCCAATGCTTCCGGCTCGCATTATGAAGGTCCGGGTGGCCCGCGAAAACTCACGACGCGCAAGACCACAAATCTCGCCGAAGCGACGCTGTTCACCACCACGCCGGCGCTGTTCAAGGGAGACGCGCGCTCACGCTACGACCTGTTCGAGAAGCAGGTCCAGCTCGCCCGCTACGGCACCGACTGCTATGCCTTCGCCATGGTGGCGGCGGGCAGCGTCGATATCGTCGCCGATCCGGGATTGAAGCCCTACGACATCGTGGCGCTGATTCCGATCATCGAGAAGGCAGGCGGCGTCGTCACCACTTTCGAGGGCGGACCGGCGGAAAACGGCGGCGACATCCTGGCAGCGGCGACACCGGAGCTGCACGCGGCGGCGATGACGGCGCTGCGCGGCTGAGCATCCGGTGCACCCAAGCGTCTGTTTTTGCGCAAATCCGACGGAAACCGCGGTTCTAAATTAGCAGTCGGCAGGCCAAGCGTCCGAGAGACGCGGGCCCCACAAAATGAGCACGAAAGAGATGAGGCCGGTCGGCGCGGACGAATACGCCACGCCTTTGATCACGGCTTCCTGAAAGGCGCTCCCGTGGACGGCTCCGGCGGCCAACGGCATTGTCTCGTTGCCGGCCCCCCAGGCGCTGGCAATCACGTAGGCGGCCAGGATCGCCAAAGCCGAATAGATCAGGAGCCAGAACGCAATCCGCGACATCGCCGCGCCGAGATTGAGCCTAGACCATGTGAGGCCTAGCGCCAGCAAAAGAACGCCCTCCAAGGCGCTGAGCGTGTGCGCGGACAGTCCGAGCCGCGGTGCGGCGAGGTACGGTATTGCAAACCCCTCGAATGACGAAAACAGCAGCAGCGCGACGCCAATCTGCAGCCGATGCCCCTGACGTGACAGCGTGTTCGATGCGTTCATGGTCGTTTTTCTCCCGGCGAATGACCTCCAACCTCTTTGGCAGCAACCTAGCGCGCGATGCCTGAACGGGAATAAGGGGGCGAGCTGTGCCGGGCAAGCGACCCGCGCAGGCTTTATTGCCGGGCGCCGGCGAAGCGGTCAAACAGCGTCGCCGGTTCCTGGGATGAAGGCATCGAATGCCGCAAGCAGTTGCTCGCGATAGAGGTCGGCTTCCTGCAGGATCTCATGGCGGGCGCCGTCGATCATCACTAGCGAGCCGACGCGCAGACGCCTCGCATAGGCCTCGACTGCCCTGGTCGAGACGACCTGGTCGGCGCCGGCGGCGATCATCAGCAAGGGCACCTGGATCTTGGCCATGAAATCCGGGTTGCTGACGATCAAGGACGCCTCCGTGGCCGCCTTCAGCCAGCGGATCGTCGGTCCGCCAAGCGCCAGCTGCGGACAGGTTTCGTAGATCAGCGTGTTGCGCCGATAGCGCGCCGGATCGCTGGTCAGCTTGTTCATGGCGAAGGGCACTGATTCCTTGGGCCGCGGCCCCCATGCGGCATAGAGCCGGCCAAGGCCGAGAAGGCAGAACAGCGAAGAGATGCGGCGGACGGTTTTTACCGAAACCGGGAGGTCCGGCACGGTGAAGAACGGTGCGATCAGCACCATGCGGCGCACGCGGTTCGCCATTGCGGGCGCGGCGAGCAGCGCAATCACCGCGCCGGCCGAGTGGGCCAGTATGTAGTAGGGCCCTCGGCAATCGGGCAGCACGATCTCCTCGAAGAACTGCTCCAGATCGCCGGTGTAGTCGAAGAAGCTCCGGACGAAGCCGCGCTGTCGGTCGCCGATCAGCCGGTCGGAAGCGCCCTGGCCGCGCCAGTCGAGGGTTGCCACGCCAAAGCCCCGGTCGGCAAGGTTGCGAATGGTCTCGAAATACTTCTCGATGCACTCGTTGCGGCCGGTCAGGACGACGACGGTGCCCTTCATCGGGCGGGCAACCGCGGCAAACAGCCCATAGCGGATCTTCTTGCCGTCGCGCGTGGTGAAGAAGCCGCCGGCCGCGTTTTCCGGCAGCGGATTGCCCGGAGTTTCGTGGAAGAGAGGGGGCTGGTGGAAAAGATCGGTCATACGGTGTTTGGTTGGTGTCGGTGCCGACGGGCGCAAATCAGGCATAAACGCCCATGCGCCAAAAGCAAAGGAATTCGGGACGTCGGGGAGGTCGATCCAGGCAGCGAACAAGAAAGGCCGGAAGCAGCCGTGGGCGTGCTTCCGGCCTCTGTCGACCGGGAGGAAGGGACGTTACACCCGGTTCGGCCTCGTCGTGTCGCCTTTTCCGGCGACCTGTTCGTGATCTCGAGAACAGTTTTAATGCCGCCTGGCTGAACGCTCGCCGAAGCCACGGTTCATCTGCCGTTCATCGGCATCGGGACGTGGGCCGGGACCGGTCCCGTTCGGACGCGGGAAATCTTGAAATGCCGTCGTCCGCTTCCCAAATTTGTCATGCGGCCGCCAATGTCGGGGCCGCTGGCCCATCCGGAACGCCGTCACGGGTTTCGCACCGGCCATACGCAACCTTGTTGCTCAACAGGAGAACACACCATGCGTCACGTTGATTTTTCCCCGCTCTACCGTTCGACCGTCGGTTTTGACCGGCTGTTCACCATGCTCGATTCGCTTGCGCAGCCGGAAGGCCAGACGTACCCGCCTTACAACATCGAGCGTACGGGCGAGGATGCCTATCGCATCTCGATGGCTGTGGCCGGCTTCTCGGAAGATGAGATTTCGATCGAAGCTCACCGCAATGTGCTGACCGTCAAGGGTGAGCGCAAGGAGGAAGGCAATGGCGAAGGCTCCGAACTGCTCTATCGCGGTATCGCCAGCCGAGCCTTCGAGCGCCGCTTCCAGCTTGCCGATCACGTCGAGGTTGTCGGCGCCGCGCTGAAGAACGGCCTGCTCTTCGTCGACCTCAAGCGCAACATCCCCGAAGAGCTGAAGCCGCGCAAGATCGCGATCACCTCGGCTCCGGCCAAGGCCAAGCAGATCGAGGCCAAGACTGCCGCCTAAGCCAGGCAGCTAAACTCTCCCGGGATGCCAACTCCCCGGGAAGAAAGGGCGGTGCAGCAATGCGCCGCTCTTTTTTGCTGGTGGGCAAGGCTTGCTATCCGGCGAGCAGGTAGCCGAAACGGTCGACCTCGTCGGCCGTGGTCGCGAAGCTGGTGACGAAGCGATAGAGCGCTTCGTCCTCGCCAATATGGCCGTCGTAGCCGAGCGGCCTGTGCCAGTCGTGGAAGGCCGCGCCTGCCGCTTGCATTCTTTCGGCGTCGGCCTTTTTCATGACCGCGAAGACCTCGTTCGCCTGCGGCAGCCAGGCCAGCCGGGCCGAAGGGGAATCTTCTATCGCCGCGGCAAGCCGTGCCGCCATCGCATTGGCGTGCCGTGCCGTGTCGAGCCATAGCCCACCCCTGAAATAGGCATCGAATTGCGCTGCGATGAAGCGCGATTTCGAGAACAGCTGGGCCGCGCGCTTGCGCAAAAAGGCCAATTCCTTGGCTCGCTCGAGGTCGAACAGCACGATCGCCTCGGCGCACCAACAGCCATTCTTGGTGCCGCCGAAGGAGAGGATGTCGACACCGTGCTTCCAGGTCATTTCGGCCGGCGTCGTTTCCAGCGCGACGAGCGCATTGGCAAAGCGGGCCCCGTCCATGTGCAGCGGCAATCCCCGCTGCTTTGCGATCGCCGAAATCCTGGCGATTTCGTTCAGCGTGTAGACGGTGCCAACCTCGGTCGACTGCGTGATCGAAACCGCCATCGGCGGCCCGGAATGGACGTTTTCGGGTGCGAAACGGTCCACCGCCCGTTCCAGATTGCCGGCATCGATCTTGCCGAGTGCGCCTTCGACTGTATAAAGCCGCGAACCGCCGGTGAAATATTCCGGTGCACCGCATTCGTCCTCGATGACGTGCGATTCGCGATGGCAGAAGGAAATGCCGCCTGGCTTGTTATAGGCAGTCAGCGACAGCGAATTGGCAGCGGTGCCGGTGGCGAGGAAAAACACCGCGACTTCGCATTCGAAGATTTCATTGAAGCGCTGGTAAACTGCCTTGTCGAGGAAGCCGTCGCCATACGCGGTGGAGAAGCCGTCGGCATGGGCCGAGAGGCCGGCAGCGATACGGGGATGGGCGCCTGCCCAATTGTCGGAAGCGAAAATCATGCGTCTGCCTATGCTGGGGAAAATCGGTGCGAGCTTGGCCGCTTTCGCACGCCGGCCGCAAGTGGCAGATGCAGAAAATCCGCTAAAGCCAGCGAAAGCCTGACCGTAGACGCAGCGACGGAAGGTTACGCTGTGACCGCGTTCCGCGCAATTTTCTGTCGCGAAAGCTTCAAGAATTTTGTGAATCGGTCTTGTGTGCATCCAAAATTTCTGTCATAAAAATTTAGGACAGTAGTGCTGTCTTATTTTGTCGCACAAAACTGGCCGCATTGGCATATGATTGCGCCTCTGCGGCAATTGCCGCGAGCGATAGCTAGACAGCCTGGCTCTGGCCTGTACGAATACCATATGCGAACCATGCGGAAAGCCGCACGGTCGGCAAGAATTTCGCAAGACGTGCCGCAAGATTGAAAGGGGAGCCACGCGCTTCCCGACGGAAACCAGCGCCCGAAGGGGACGGAACGGAGGACAGGACGATGATGGACATGACGCCATCTGCGACGAAGGCCGCGCAGACGAAAGCGGCAGCCGTCAAAAATCCGTCCCTGACCAATATTGGGCGAACCAGCACCGGCTATGCCGCGCACGGCCTCTACGATCCGCGCAACGAGCATGATGCCTGCGGCGTCGGCTTCATCGTCAACATGAAGGGCGTAAAGTCGCACCAGATTGTCGAGGACGGCCTTGCCGTGCTCGAAAACCTGACGCATCGCGGCGCCGTCGGCGCCGATCCGCTGATGGGCGACGGCGCCGGCGTGCTGGTGCAACTGCCGGACCGTTTCTTCCGCGAGGAGATGGCCAAGCAAGGGGTCGAACTGCCGAAGCCTGGCCACTACGCCGTCGGCCATGTATTCATGCCGCGCGACCCGGAGCTGCAGGCGCATATCGAAGGCATCATCGCCGAGGTTGCGCAGCTCGAAGGCCAGCCGCTGCTCGGTTTTCGCGACGTGCCGGTCGATAATTCGTCGCTGTCCAAGGCGCCCGACATCGCCGCTTCCGAGCCGGTGCACCGGCAGGTGTTCCTGGGCCGCGGCGCCGAGATCGAGAACGACGACGATTACGAGCGGCGGCTCTACATCCTGCGCAAGGTCATTTCCGGCCGTATCCACGAGGAGACCAAAGGCGTCGACAACGGCTTCTATGTCGTCTCGATGTCGTCGCGGACCATCGTCTACAAGGGCATGTTCCTGGCCTATCAGGTCGGCGCCTACTACAAGGACCTCACCGACCCGCGTTTCGAGACGGCGCTGATCCTGGTCCACCAGCGCTTCTCGACCAACACGTTCCCGTCGTGGAAGCTGGCGCATCCCTACCGCATGGTCGCCCACAATGGCGAGATCAACACGCTGCGCGGCAACGTCAACTGGATGGCGGCACGGCAGGCCTCGGTCGATTCCGAACTGTTCGGCAACGACATCTCGAAGCTATGGCCGATCTCCTATGAAGGGCAGTCGGACACCGCCTGCTTCGACAATGCGCTCGAATTCTTGACGCAGGGCGGCTATTCGCTCGCCCATGCCATGATGATGCTGATCCCGGAAGCCTGGGCCGGCAACAAGCTGATGGGTCAGGACCGCAAGGCCTTCTACGAGTATCACGCAGCCCTGATGGAGCCGTGGGACGGGCCGGCGGCGGTTGCCTTCACCGACGGCCGCCAGATCGGCGCCACGCTCGATCGCAATGGGCTGCGGCCGGCGCGCTACATCGTCACCGACGACGACCGCGTCATTATGGCCTCGGAAGCCGGCGTGCTGCCGGTGCCAGAGGAAAGGATCGTCAAGAAGTGGCGGCTGCAGCCCGGCCGCATGCTGCTGATCGACCTGGACAAGGGCCGCATCGTTTCCGACGAGGAGATCAAGTCGGAGATTGCGACCAGGCACCCGTACAAGAGCTGGCTCGCCAACACCCAGCTCATCCTCGAGGATCTGAACCCGGTCGAGCCGCGCGCCCTGCGCAGGGATGTCTCACTGCTCGACCGCCAGCAGGCGTTCGGCTACACCCAGGAAGACACCAAGCTGTTGATGTCGCCGATGGCGACCACCGGGCAGGAGGCGGTCGGCTCGATGGGCACCGACACGCCGATATCGGCAATGTCGGACAGATCGAAGCTGCTCTACACCTATTTCAAGCAGAACTTCGCACAGGTCACCAACCCGCCGATCGACCCGATTCGCGAGGAACTGGTGATGAGCCTCGTCTCCTTCATCGGGCCGCGGCCCAACATCTTTGATCTTGTCGGCACTTCGCGCCGCAAGCGGCTCGAAGTGCGCCAGCCGATCCTGACCAATGGCGATCTGGAGAAGCTGCGCTCGGTCGGTCACACCGAGGACCGTTTCGACACCAAGACGATCGACATCACCTATGCTTCGAATGAAGGCGCGGCCGGCATGCTGGGCGCCATCGACCGGCTGTGCGAGCGCGCCGAGGCGGCGGTCGCCGGCGGCTACAACATCATCATCCTGTCGGACCGTCAGCTCGGGCCGGACCGCATCGCCATTCCGGCGCTGCTGGCAACGGCGGCCGTGCATCATCATTTGATCCGGAAGGGATTGCGCACCTCGGTTGGGCTCGTCGTGGAATCCGGCGAGCCGCGCGAGGTGCATCATTTCTGCTGTCTCGCCGGCTACGGCGCCGAGGCGATCAATCCCTATCTCGCTTTCGACACGCTGCTCGATATGCACAAGCGTGGCGAATTGCCGGCGGAGGTCGATGCCTACGAGGTCGTCTCCCGCTACATCAAGTCAATCGGCAAGGGCATCCTCAAGGTGATGTCCAAGATGGGCATCTCCACCTACCAGTCCTATTGCGGTGCGCAGATCTTTGATGCCATCGGGCTGAAGTCGGACTTCGTGCAGAAGTACTTCACCGGCACGGCGACGCTGATCGAAGGCGTCGGGCTGGACGAGATCGCCGCCGAAACGGTCAGCCGCCACACCGACGGCTTCGGCAACGACCCGGTGCTGCGCAACAGCCTCGAGGTCGGCGGCGAATACATGTTCCGCATGCGCGGCGAGGCCCACATCTGGTCGCCCGACGCAGTGGCGACCTTGCAGCACGCCGTGCGCCAAGGCTCGTGGGAAACGTTCAAGGACTATTCCGCCCAGATCGACAGCGAGACGGCACAGGCGCAGACCATTCGCGGCCTGTTCAAGATCAGGCTGGCGCAAGAGACCGGGCGCAAGAAGGTCAAGCTCGACGAGGTGATGCCGGCCGCCGATATCGTCAAGCGCTTCTCGACCGGGGCGATGTCCTTCGGCTCGATCTCAAGGGAAGCGCACACGACACTGGCGCGCGCCATGAACGCCATCGGCGGCAAGTCGAACACCGGCGAGGGCGGCGAAGAGGCCGACCGCTATCTGCCACTGCCGGGCGGCGGGAAGAACCCCGAACGCTCGGCGATCAAGCAGGTCGCTTCGGGCCGCTTTGGCGTCACGGCGGAATATCTGGTCAATTCCGACATGATGCAGATCAAGGTCGCGCAAGGGGCGAAGCCCGGCGAGGGCGGCCAGCTGCCGGGCCACAAGGTCGATGCGACCATAGCCAAGGTCAGGCATTCGACGCCGGGCGTCGGCCTGATCTCGCCGCCGCCGCATCATGACATCTATTCGATCGAGGATCTGGCGCAGCTCATCTACGATCTGAAGAACGTCAATCCGGCGGCCGATGTATCGGTCAAGCTGGTCTCGGAAGTCGGCGTCGGCACAGTTGCGGCCGGCGTTGCCAAGGCGCGTGCCGACCACATCACCATATCAGGCTATGACGGCGGCACCGGCGCCTCGCCGCTGACCTCGCTCAAGCATGCCGGCAGCCCGTGGGAGATGGGCCTTGCCGAGACGCACCAGACGCTGGTGCTCAACGGTCTCAGGTCGCGCGTCGCGCTGCAGGTCGATGGCGGCCTGCGCACCGGGCGTGACGTCATCATCGGCGCACTGCTCGGCGCCGACGAGTTCGGCTTCTCGACCGCGCCGTTGATCGCGGCCGGCTGCATCATGATGCGCAAGTGCCATCTCAACACCTGCCCGGTCGGCGTCGCGACACAGGACCCGGTGCTGCGCAAGCGCTTCAAGGGCACGCCCGAGCACGTCATCAACTTCTTCTTCTATGTGGCGGAAGAGGTGCGGGCGCTGCTTGCCGAGATGGGCCATACCCATCTCGACCAGATCATCGGCGACACCGACCTTCTGGAAAAGCGCGAGCTGATCCAGCACTGGAAGGCGCGCGGGCTCGACTTCAGCAAGATGTTCTACAAGCCTGATGCGCCGCACGAGGCGGTGCACTGGACCGAGCGGCAGAAGCATCCGATCGACGACGTGCTCGACCGCAAGCTGATCGAACTGGCAAAGCCGGCGCTCGAAGCCAGGCAGCCGGTCAGTATCGAACTGCCGATCCGCAACGTCGACCGTTCGACGGGCGCCATGCTGTCGGGCGAGGTGGCAAAGCGCTTCAAGCACAAGGGCCTGCGCGAGGACACGATCTCGGTGAAGCTCACCGGCACGGCCGGCCAGTCCTTTGGCGCCTTCCTGGCGCGCGGCGTCTCGTTCGAACTGGTGGGCGCTGCCAACGACTATGTCGGCAAGGGCCTGTCGGGCGGCCGCATCGTCATTCGCCCGCCGGAGAACACGAAAATCGTTGCTGCCGAGTCCATTATTGTCGGCAATACCGTGCTCTACGGCGCAACCGAGGGCGAGGCCTATTTCTGCGGCGTCGCCGGCGAGCGTTTTGCCGTGCGCAATTCGGGTGTCGCCGCCGTCGTTGAAGGCGTCGGCGACCATGGTTGCGAATACATGACCGGCGGTATCGTCGTCGTCATCGGCCAGACCGGCCGCAACTTCGCCGCCGGCATGTCGGGCGGCGTCGCCTATGTGCTCGACGAGGCGGGCGATTTCGCCGAGCGCTGCAACATGGCGATGGTCGAGCTGGAGCCGGTTCCGGAAGAGGACGACCTTATGGAAAAGCTGCTCCACCATGGCGGCGATCTCGACCACAAGGGCCGTGTCGACGTATCCGGCGATATGACCAGCCACGACGAGGAGCGGCTCTACCAGCTGATCTCCAACCACGTCCACTACACTGGCTCGGTACGAGGTCGCGAAATCCTCGACGACTGGACAACTTTCCGGCCGAAATTCCGGAAGATCATGCCGGTCGAGTACCGCCGCGCGCTGATCGAGATGGAACGGATGCGCATGAACGTGGCGGCGGAATAGATTTGGAAATTGCCGGGAGGCCATGCGTCCCGGCAACCATCTTCATCAACAATCCTGACCTCGGACTGAAGGTTGCCACGGCTGCCTTATGAGGTTAACGGGTGCGTCGCCAGGCGTGCCTTCCGGACAGCAGGGACTGGACTATGGGCAAGGTAACAGGGTTTCTCGAGATCGACCGGCAGGTGCACAAGTACCAGCCGGCTTCCGACCGCATCCGGCATTTCCGCGAGTTCACGCTGCCGATGTCGGACAAGGAGGTCGAGAAGCAGGCCGCGCGCTGTATGGATTGCGGCATTCCGTATTGCCATGGACCGACCGGCTGCCCGATCCACAATCAGATCCCGGACTGGAACGACCTCGTCTACAATGGCGACTGGGACAACGCGATCCGCAACCTGCATTCGACGAACAATTTTCCGGAATTCACCGGCCGCATCTGTCCGGCACCTTGCGAGGAAGCCTGCACGCTGAATCTCGAGGACATTCCGGTCGCCATCAAGACGATCGAGCAGGCGATTGCCGACAAGGCCTATGAAACCGGCCATATCCGGCCCTATCCGCCGGAACGGAAGACCGGCAAGCGCGTCGCGGTCATCGGCTCGGGGCCGGCGGGAATGGCCGCTGCCCAGCAACTCGGTCGTGCCGGCCATGACGTTCACGTCTATGAGCGCGAGAGCCGGCCGGGCGGGCTGATGCGCTACGGCATCCCCGATTTCAAGATCGAGAAGCATTATATCGACCGGCGCATCGAGCAGATGCAGGGCGAAGGTGTCAGGTTCCATTGTGGCGTCAATGTCGGCGTCGACAAGCCGGTCGCCGAACTGCTCGCCGAATATGACGCGGTCCTCTATTGCGGCGGTTCCGAAACACCGCGTCCGGCCAACATCCCGGGCGATGATCTCGACGGCGTGCACGACGCCATGCCCTATTTGGTGCAGCAGAACAAGCGCATAGGCGGCGAGCCGATCCAGTCGGTCGCATGGCCGTCCCGCCCAATCGTCGCCGGCGGCCAGCATGTCGTCGTCGTCGGCGGCGGCGACACTGCCTCCGACTGCGTCGGCACTGCCTTCCGCCAGGGCGCGGTGCGCGTCACCCAGCTCGACATCCGGCCGCAGCCGCCGGAAAAGGAAGACAAGCTGTCGGTCTGGCCCTACTGGGCGACCAAGATGCGCACCTCGTCCTCGCAGGCCGAAGGCGCCGAGCGCGAATTCCAGGTGGCGACGCTCGAATTCATCGGCGAAGACGGCCAGCTGACCGGGGTCAAATGCTGCGAGGTCGACGAAAAGCGCAAGCCGATCGCCGGCACCGAATTCGTTATCCGCGCCGATCTCGCGTTCATCGCCATCGGCTTTGCCGGGCCAGCCGCTCGAGGGCCGGTGTCGGAGCTCGACGGGCAGATGACGATCGTCACCGACAGCCGCCGTTCGAAGAATGTCGAGGCCAATGATCGGGATTACAGGACCAGCGTCGAAAGGCTCTATGCGGCGGGCGACGTGCGGCGCGGCCAGTCGCTGGTCGTCTGGGCGATCCGCGAGGGCCGCCAGGCGGCGCGCGCCATCGACGAGGCGCTGATGGGATCGAGCGTGCTGCCGCGTTGAGTCCGTTCCGAAGAGGTTCTGCTTACTGCCGGATCGCCGTCGTCGTGTCGGATGCGGCCGCCGTCGCAGGCTGTGTCTTCGGCGGCCAGGAGAAATCGTCGGCACGGCCCGGTGAGGCGTCGGGCGCCTTGCCCTCGACGATCAGCCTTTCGCCCGGCAAATTCTTGTCAGCTTTTGCCGGCGGGGCGGCGCCGAGAAGTTCCGAACCGCCGTCCAGCGCCGGATCGCTGAGCAGCATCGGCACGGTGCGATCGACCGCTATCGGTGCGGCAGCAGGTGCCGGCGCCTCGACGGGAGCGCCGGCCGGGGCAGAAGCTGTCATCACGCTTCCCGGCGCGGCCAGCCCAAGGATCTTCATCAGCGGCTTTTCGGTATAGAAGGCGAGCTTGCGCTTGCCGGCCTTCGACATGTTGATGCCGTCGTCGGAGCGCAGGCGCACCGATTGGCCGTTGATGTCCGGACCGCTGGTGATGAAGGCGCCGTTCTCGTCGACGAACCCGTCCCAGACGTCGACGAATTCGCCGCCGTGGCTTTCGGCGGACGAGCGGAATATGTCGTTGAAGGCCAGCATGTCGGAGGTCATCTTCGAGACCCGGATGGCCGGCATGCCGACCCACAGATACGGCACCTTGGTTGCGGCGATGGCCTTGCCGAACGCATCGGTCCGGCGCTCGTATTCCTTGGTCCAGTTTTCGGATCGCGGCTGCTCGCGCACATCGCCGACGCGCATCTGCTGTCGGTCGTTGGATCCGAGCATGACGACGACGGCTGCCGGTTTTTCGGCAGCGATCAGCGACTTGACCTGTTCTGGCCAGTTGTAGACATCGTCACGCACGAAGCCGGACGATCCGTTGGCACGGACGACGATCCTGACGCCGGTGTTCTCGGCAAAGGCGGCGTCGAGCCCCTCAGCCAGCCCAGACGCCATGAAATCGCCGACCACCAGAACGACGCGTGCATCCGGCGCCTTCTCGGCCACCGGGGTTGTCGGTTCGGCCGGCGGCGGCCGGCGACCGGACCGGGGCTTCCTCAGCTTGGGTCTGGGCTTTGTTCTCTGGAATTCTCTCTGGAATTCGGGCGGCGGCTGCTCAAACCGCTCGCTTCTGCGCGGAAACAACAGGTCGCGCAGCGACCAGCCACGACTTTCCGGCTCCTGCGCCATGGCCGAGGTATGAAAGGCACTGGCGGCGCCGACTGCCAGAACGGCGATCGCCAGAACGAGGATCGGCACGCGACGAACGATTAACCGGATGCGCGCAGCCGAAACCAATCACCCTCTCCATCCCGTAACCGGCTCTAGTTCTGCCTGAGCCATTTGAGCACTTCCTTGCTCGGATACCCGTCCTGGGTCAAGCCGGCCTTTGCCTGGAAGGCCATGATGGCGGTTTTCGATCCGTCACCGATCTTGCCGTCGAACTTGCCGTCGTAATAGCCGTGCTCGGAAAGTCGCTTCTGAAGCTCCTGCCTTTCCTCGAAGGAGAGCCTGGTAAACGGGCGCTTCCAGTCCTGCACAAGCCCGCCATAGCCGGCGATTTCGTCGGCAAGAAGGCCCACGGCGAGCGCATATTTGTCGGCATTGTTGTAACGCTTGATGACCGAGAAATTCTTGATCATCAGGAAGGCTGGCCCGCCGCGGCCGCCGGGCAGCTTCAACGTCGCCTTGTCCGCACCGTTCTTGAACGGCTTGCCGTTGGCACGGGTGACGCCCAGCGCCTGCCATTGCGACAGCGATTTCGAGCCCCCAGGCAGCTTCTTGCCGTCCGGAATGCTGACCTCATAACCCCAAGTCTTGCCTGCCTGCCAGCCGTTCTTCCGCAGCAAATTGGCGGCTGTCGCCAGTGCGTCGGGAATCGAATTCCAGATGTCGCGCTTGCCGTTGCCGTCCATATCGACCGCATAGGACAGGTAGCTGGTGGGGATGAACTGGGTATGGCCCATCGCGCCGGCCCATGAGCCGCTGAGATGGCTTTCGTCGATGTCGCCGGTCTGCAGGATCTTCAGCGCGGCGATCAACTGGGTGCGGGCAAATTTCGCGCGCTTCGGGTCTGCATAACCAAGCGTCGCCAGCGAGCGCACGACACTGCGCATGATATCATCGCGCTTGAGCGTTTCGCCGTAGTTCGATTCCATCGACCAGATGGCCAGCAGGATGTAGCGGTCGACGCCGTATCTTGCCTCGATCCTGTCCAGCCAAGGCTTCCATTTCCTTGCCATCTGCTGGCCGACGGCGACCGACTGGTCATGGACGCGGTTGTCGAAATAATCCCAGGCGGGCGCGGTGAATTCGGGTTGAGTACGGGCCTTTTCCAGCACCACCGGGTCAGCGTCGTTGATGCCCTTGAATGCCTGGTCGTAGACGGAGCCGGAAACGCCGCTCGCCACGGCGGTAGCACGGAAGCTGGCGACCCATTGGCGGAAGCCGGCATCGGCAAAAGCCGGCCCGCTGGGCATGAGCAAGGCAAGCGAGAGGCTGGCGGCCGTCAGGACGCTGGTGAAGCGCCTTGCGGCGTTGCGAACGGACATCTTTTCCTCCTTCTTCATCTCAGGAAGACTATTCATCGCCGAACCCGGTTAGCATTTGGTTTACCATAGGTGCCGTCCGGGGTGAAAAGATGCGTCAATGCTTTACCAACTGAGATTTCTGACCCGCCGTTCAGTAATCCTCGATTTCGGCATGAAAATGTCTCGAATCGGGATTGCCGAACAGGCATGCAAATGGATAATTGGCACATGAAGAGAGTTCGCAAGGCAGTGTTCCCGGTTGCCGGTCTCGGCACGCGCTTTCTCCCCGCTACCAAGGCCATTCCCAAGGAAATGCTGACGGTCGTCGACAGGCCGGTCATCCAGTATGTGGTCGATGAGGCCCGCGATGCGGGGATCGAGCATTTCATCTTCGTGACCGGCCGCAACAAGGCGGTCATCGAGGATCACTTCGATGTCCAGTTCGAGCTCTACGACACGCTTGCGCAGCGCGGCAAGGACGACCAGCTCGCCCGCCTGCAGCGGCTGCAGCCGGCGCCGGGGCAGACCAGCTTCACCCGCCAGCAGGTACCGCTCGGCCTTGGTCACGCCGTCTGGTGCGCGCGCGAGCTTGTCGGCGACGAGCCCTTTGCGCTGCTGTTACCCGACATGATCATGCAGTCGGAAAAAAGCTGCATGAAGGACATGGTCGAGCTTTACGCCGAGACCGGCAACAACATCGTCGCCGTGCAGGAATGCGATCCGGCCGAGGCGCACAAATACGGCATTGTCGGCCGCGGCGAGGACGCGCATCACGGTTTCCGCATCACCGGCATGGTGGAAAAGCCGAAGACCGGCACGGCGCAGTCGAACCTCTACATCAACGGGCGCTACATCCTGCAGCCGGAGATATTCAAGATACTCGAAGGTCAGGAAAAAGGCGCCGGCAACGAGATCCAGCTCACCGATGCAATGCTGAAGCTGCAGAAGCAACAGCCCTTCTACGGCTACCACTACCGCGGGCGGACGTTCGACTGCGGCTCGCCCGAAGGCTTCGTCGAGGCCAACGTTGCCTTCGCACTGTGGCGCAGCGACATGAATGCCAGCATGGCCGGTGTCATTCGCACGCTTCTGGACGAACTCGCGCCGTCAGAACGCCGCGGCGTAGCCTTGTAGTTTTCAACACCGGCTGCCGCAGACCGGCTAAAGCGCGCCGCGTTCGACCGACCTCATGCGACGCGCATTAGGTTCTTGTTTTATGAATGTCGTTATCGCAAAACCGCTGCACACTTTTGCGCGACATGCGTTTAGCGCTGCAACTTCAAGCCGACGAAGATACTGTTGGCCGTGTAGTCGCGCCCAACCAGGTTGCTGGTCAGTTTTTCAGTCCTGGCGCGGGTGGTGAGCCCGGTGTAGCGGTTCAGCCACCACGTCAGCCCAGCCTCGGCGCTCAGCGTCAAATCATGATCGTCGGAGCCGGTATAGTCGCGCCATTCAAGGCCGAGTGCGGCATTTCCGGTCAGGTTGGCGCGGATTTGCCGCTCGCCCGTGAGGCTGCCGGAATAGAGCATGTCGCCGCTTTCGCCCGCGTTCGTCGTGTTCTCGGCGGTCGTCTGTGCGGTGAGCCCGATCGTGGTGCCGCGTTCCGGCGACCATTTGAGATCGGCATTGACCGTCGCGCCCGAAATCGCCGGCAGGGCGTCGTCGTCGATGGCTTCGCGCAGCCAGCCGACCGAGAACTCGCCGCTAAGCTTTTCGCGGAGATCGAGCTCGACGCCGGCCCGCGCGCCAAGCCTGGTCGAGGAGCGCTGGAAACCGTTTGGATCGACTCGCAAATCATAAGCGCGCCGGCCGATCTCGATTTCGGTGAACGGGGTGATGGCAGGCGAGATCTCGTAACCGGTGCGCAAAATGGCCGTGTAGAGCGTCGAGTCGCGGCCCTTCTGCGACAGCGATCCGCCCGACGAAAGCTTGGCGTCGCCAAAGATGTCGTGCTCGACCGCGCCGGTCAGCGCGAAGCGCATCTTGCCGGCATCCTTCTCGACGGCGAGACTGCCGTTCACGGTCTGGCGCACTGGCTGCCCAACGGCACCGACGATGGCGTCCGGCGACGAGGCTGATTCGGGCACGGCCTCATAGCCCAGCTTGGCGATGGCGCGCAGATCATTGTCGAGATCGATGTTGAGCGTGCCGTCGACGCGGCCTTGCGCCTCGTGAATGTCATAGCCGGACAAGGTTTCGCGGAAGATGCCATAGCCCTCAACCGTCGCCGAATTCTCCCGCCAATCGGAGACGGCGTTGAAGCGTAGCGTCGTTTCCGACAGCAATGCCGGCTTGCCGAGGCTGCTCGAATCGGCGTTTGTCGAAGACGTCAGGCCTTGCTCGAGCGTCGGCCGGATCACGAAGGAGCCGAGCTCGATGCCTGTGGCGGCGAACGGATCGTCCTCGTTCTTTTTGTTCTGGCCTTCGATGGCTTCGGTGCGCTCGGCGCCGGGGTCGAGCTTGAGCCTCTCGGCGGAATCGACGGTGACGGCACGGCGGTTGACCGTATCCTGCTCGTCTATGGCAGCTGTATCGGTGTCATCGGTCGTCGCCGCGCCTGCAGTCGCGGTTCCCTTGCTCTTCGTACTGTCCGCGGTCTCGTCTTCGGCGTTGGCCGCATTGGTGGCGCGTTGCGTTGCGCTTGGCCGCCGTCGCGGCGGCGGAGCAGGGTTGTCGGGAAATGGGTCGCCGCTGGCCTCTGGCGGATCGAAAGTGCCGCCGGTTGTGGCCGCTTCGCCCGTGCCGTCGTCAGGCAAGGCCCCCGGACTGGCCGGACGATAGGTAGGCAGCGGCGTATTGTCGTTGGCGGTTGCAGCAGCCTGCGCGGCCTGGGTTCCAGCCATGCTCGATTGCCTGATCTTGTACTGCTGGTCGTCCAGGATTGTCGATTCCGAAACCTCGCCGCGCAGCTCGGTTTCCTGGGCGCAAAGCAGCGCCGGCCGCGACAACGCAAGGACACTGGTTGCCAGCAGCAAAGCGCAGATCGCCTTGCCCTTTCGTCCCATTTTGCTTTGAGGCTGAAACCCGGACATCGGCACCACTGCTTGCGCGGCGCACGCGCGCCATACTTACGAAACCGTAAATGGGGATGGTTAACGGAGCGTTGAGGGATGGGCCGTCAAGGTGTTCGGGGCGGCAATTCCGTTGGACAGGCGCGCGCCGAAGCGCTAATCGCATCGTCCATGGACGTGAAATCCCCAGACAGGAAGCGGCACGACGGGCAGGCCGCGATTGCCTCGGCGCTGAGAACGGTGGCGACGGAGCAGGCCGGCGTCGCGGCACTGGCAGACGCTCTCGAAAACGGGCTGGCCGAGCCGTTCGCACGGGCCGTCGACATGGTGTCGCAGATCGATGGCCGCGTCATCGTCACCGGGGTCGGCAAAAGCGGCCATATCGGCTCGAAGATCGCCGCGACGCTCGCCTCGACCGGCACGCCGGCCTTCTTCGTCCACCCTGCCGAAGCCAATCACGGCGACCTCGGCATGATCGCCAGGAACGACGCTATCGTCGCCCTGTCGTGGTCGGGGGAAAGCCTCGAGCTCAAAGGCATCATCGCCTATTCGAGGCGCTTCTCGATCCCGCTGGTCGCGGTCACTGCGGGCGAAAAATCGGCTCTGGCGCGCGCAGCGGACGTGGTGCTTCTGCTGCCGCGAGCCCCGGAAGCCTGTCCGCACGGCCTTGCGCCGACGACCTCGACGCTGCTGCAAATGGTGATGGGCGATGCGCTGGCCATCGCGCTGCTCGAGGCACGCGGCTTCACCCCGGACCATTTCCGCACGTTCCATCCCGGCGGCCAGCTCGGAGCCAACCTGACGCAGATCCGCGAGATCATGCATGTCGGCGACAGGCTGCCGCTGGTGTCGTCAGGTACCGGCATGCGCGAAGCGATCCTGGAATTGTCGCGCAAGGGGTTTGGCTGCGTGGCGGTGACTGGCGCGGACGGCAAGCTGATCGGCATCATCACCGACGGTGACATCAGGCGCCATATCGGCAGCGATCTCCTGGCGATGAGCGTCGATCAGGTGATGACCAGAGAGCCAAAAATGGCCGCGCCCGACACGCTTGTTGCGACGGCGCTGCAGACGATCAACGACTCGGCCATCACCAGCCTAATGGTGGTCGAAGGCAGGCGGCCGATCGGGCTCGTCCATCTGCACGACCTGCTGCGCATCGGTGCTGCCTAGCGGGCTTCTAGACCGCCTCGACCGTCAGTTCCAGGTCGGTATCAGCGGCGCCCGTCACGCGCACCTGCGTGCCGGCCGGCAGGTCAGGGCCGGAGACGCGCCACAACGTGTCGCCCAGCTTGATGCGGCCGCGCCCGTCCTTGATCGGCTCGGCAAGGGTCGCCGTCCGGCCGACCATCTGTGCGCCGCGACGGTTGAGCAGCGGCTGGTCGGTTTCATCATGGCGCCCGCCCACCAGCCGCTTGCCGACATAGGCCGAGACCAGCGACAGCGCGAGGAAGGCGAGGACCTGGACCTGCCAGGTCCAGAAACCGGCATCCCAGATGAGAAGTGAGACGACGCCGATCAACAGCGCGGCAATGCCGATCCACAGCATGAAAATACCCGGCGCGATAACCTCCATAACCAGCAGGACGAAGCCGAGGACCATCCAGCTCCACGGGCCGAGTTCGGAAACAATGCGGTCGAGCATGGCGGCGGCCTCAGGTTTCGCTCGGGCGAACCACCGGCGGGCGGGCGGCCTGTCGTGCGGCGCCGGCGGTGCCTTCGCTCCGGAAAACCTCCTTGGCGATTTCGCCAATGCCGCCGAGCGTGCCGATCAGCGATGAGGCCTCTATCGGCATCAGAACGAGCTTGCTGTTTGTCGCCGAGCCGATCTTGGTCAGCGCTTCGGTGTATTTCAGCGCGACGAAGTAGTTGAGCGCCTGCACGTCGCCCTTGGAGATCGCCTCCGACACCACCTGCGTGGCGCGTGCTTCAGCCTCGGCCGAGCGCTCGCGCGCCTCGGCGTCGCGGAAGGCGGCTTCCTTGCGGCCCTCGGCCTCCAGAATCTGCGATTGCTTGAGGCCTTCGGCGGCGAGGATCTGGGCGCGCTTATTGCGCTCGGCCATCATCTGGCGGCCCATCGATTCGACGAGATTGGCCGGTGGGTTGATGTCCTTGATCTCGACACGAGTAATCTTGATGCCCCACGGATGCGCCGCCTCGTCAACGACCCGCAGCAGGCGCTCGTTGATGGCGTCGCGGTTCGACAAAAGTTCGTCGAGGTCCATCGAGCCCATCACGGTGCGGATGTTGGTCATCGTGAGATTGAGAATCGCATTCTGCAGGCCGGAGACCTGGTAGGCGGCCTGCGCCGCGTTGAGCACCTGATAGAAGGCGATACCATCGACGGCAACGGTGGCATTGTCGCGGGTGATGATCTCCTGCGTCGGAACGTCGAGAACCTGCTCCATCATGTTCATCTTGGCGCCGACACGGTCGACGAAAGGCACGATCAGATTTAGGCCTGGGTTCAATGTCCTGGTGTAACGGCCAAAGCGTTCGACGGTATAATTATAGCCTTGCGGAATTGTCCGGATGCCCTTGAAAAGCACCAGGACGACAAGGGCGACAAGAACAAGAAGCGCGATATCAAAACCACTGAAACCCATTTGGCTCTCCCCTCAAAAGCCGGCCATGTTGGACATTCCACGCGGCCGACTTGACCAAACACTTAAGTGTGTTTCAGCAACGTTACAATCAGGTGATCACGGATTGCAGGTGCATGGACGGGTGATCTGTTCAGGCCCAGCCGGACAACTCGCGCCGCACCATCGCCTCGATCACCGCCATGCCCTCGGCACTGTCGTTGAGGCAAGGGATGTGTGCGAACTTTTCACCGCCGGCATGGTGGAAGGTCTCGGCCGCTTCCCTGCCGATTTCGTCCAGCGTCTCGATGCAGTCGACGGAAAATCCCGGATTGACGATGGCGATCGATTTCACGCCTTCGCGCCCTAGTCTTTCGACCGTCTTGTCGGTGTAGGGCTGCAGCCATTCCTGCGCGCCGAAGCGCGACTGAAAGGTTGTGATCAGCTTCTTTTCATCCCAGCCGAGCTTTTCGCGCAGCAGCCGCGTCGTCTCGAGGCAATGGGCTTGGTAGGGGTCGCCCTTGTCGGAATAGGGTTTCGGAATGCCGTGATAGGAAGCGATGACAATTTCCGGTTCGAAGTCGAGGCTCGCCAGATGCTTTTCGATCGAACGGGCGAGCGCCTCGATATAGGCCGGCTCGTTGTAATAGGGCGGCACGCTGCGAATGGCCGGGGCGCGGCGCATCTTCATCAGCGCGCGAAACAGTTGGTCGTTGGCAGTCGCAGTCGTCGTCGCCGAATATTGCGGATAGAGCGGGAAAGACAGGACGCGGTCGCAGCCTTGCTCGACCAGTCTGTTGGCCACGCTCTCGGTCGAAGGGTTGCCGTAGCGCATCGCCCAGTCGACGACGACGTTGGGTAAATCGCCGAGCGCAAGCCCGAGCTTCTCGGCCTGGGCACGGGTGTAGGTTCGCAGCGGCGACTCGTTGCGCTCCCGGTTCCATATCCTGGCATAGTTGGCGCCCGATTTCTTCGGCCGGGTGGTGAGGACCACGCCATAGAGGATCGGATACCAGATCGCCTTGTTGAGCTCGATGACGCGCGGATCGGACAGGAACTCCCGGAGGTAGCGCCACATCGGCTTGAAGCCGGTGCCGTCCGGGGTGCCGAGATTGATCAGCATGACACCGACCTTGCCGGTCCTGACCAGAGGGCGCCCTGCCGACGGCGAGGCGGTGGTCCTCTCGGCTTTGATTTCAGCAGGGCTGGCACGCGTCATGAGGTTCTCCAACACCGCGAACCAACGGTGCCGCGGCGAAAGTAGCGATGCCGCGCCGGTTTTCAAATGCAGCGTCTGGCCGCACCTTATCCCAGAAATGCAGCACCCGCCCGGTTTGCCGGGCGGGTGCATTGCGTTCATGCGGCCGGATTACTTCGAGGCCGCCGGGATAGTCAAGGTTGCGCCGACCGGCAGCCGGCGTGGCTCGTAGGCTTTGTTGGCATCGTAGATCATTTTCCATTTGGTGCCGTCGCCATAGGCCTTCACCGCGAGATCCCAATAGGTATCGCCGGCGACGATTACATGGCTGCTTTCGGCTGGTGCCGTCGCAGCCGGCTCGGCAGGTTTTGCCGGCTCACTTGGGGCTGGCTGACTCGGGGCAGGCGCTGTCTCGGCGGGCTTGGCCGGTTCGGCCGGAGCAGGGGTCGCCGGAGCCGGTGTGGCCGGAGCCGCAGGTGCCGCCGGCTGGGCCGGCTCGGCGGGTGCGGGTGTTGCCGGCGCGGTTTCCGCCGGGACGGCCGGCGGCGTTTTGGAAATGTCGCCGGAGCCGGCCGGCATTTCGGGCATTGCCGGCTCAGCAGGCTTTATCGGCGCTGCCTCAGCAGGTTTTGGCGGTTCGGCCGGGTTGGCAGGTTCTGCGGTCGGGGCTCCGGTCGCGGCGATCTCGGTGATGCGGCCATCGAGCTTCGGCGTATAGGGCCGGTGCGCGCCGAGGTAATCGGCAACGACCTGTTCCAGCCCCGGGCCGTAATCATAGGCGTTCTTGGCCTTCTCGGCGAACACCTTGTAGCCGTCGCCGCCCTGGCGGACATAGTTGTTGGTGGCGACCAGGTAGTCCTTCTCCGGTTTGATCGGCGTCCAGGCGCCGCCTTCCATCACCTCGACCGATTTGACGCGTCCGTTAGGCGGCGCCGATTTGTCGAACGCATATTTCAGGCCGGCAACCTGCGGGAAGCGCCCGGCGCCGTCCTCGACCTGGCTGAGGCCGCTTTCGAGGCCGGCAACCAGATCCTTACCGGAGATCTGGAAGGTCGCCAGCGTGTTCTGAAACGGCAGGACGGTGAGAACCTCGCCCATGGTGACGGTGCCCTGGTCGATCGAGGCGCGCAAGCCGCCACCATTCGAGATGACGATCTCTACACCCTGGCCCTTGACCCGGTCGAGGACGGCGTCGGAGACCAGATTGCCCATCTCGCATTCGCGGGCGCGGCAGTTTTCGCGGCTGCCGTCGATCGCCTTGGTGGTCTCGGCGACTTCCTTGTTCTTCAAAGCCTCGATCGGCGCGCCGAGTTCCTTGATACGGGCAAGCACGGCGGGGTCGGGAATGATCGATTTGTCGAGATGGATAGGATCGCCGCTGGCCTCCTTGACGACGCCGTTGTCGTCGAACACGACCTTGAACTCGCCGAGATATTTCGAATAGGACGCCGCCTGCACGACCGGCACTTTGTAGCCGTCCGGATTGTCGACCATCGTCGGATAAGGGCCTTCCGCCTTGGGGTCGGTGTTGGAAAGCAGCGAATGGCTGTGGCCGCCGACCACCACGTCGACGCCCGGGATCTTGGCGATCACGTCGCGCTCGCGCTTGTAGCCGATATGGGTGACCGCGATGATTTTGTTGACGCCCTCTCCCTTCAGTTTCTCGACCTCAGCGGTGATCGACTTGACGTCGTCTTCAATGGCGATGTTCGGGCCAGGGGAGGCAAGCTCCGGCGTGTCGTTGGTGACCGCGCCGACGATGCCGATCTTCTGGCCGCCGACCTCGACCACGATCGACGGCTTGACGCGGTCGCCGAGCTTGGATTGCGCATTGGCCTTCACGTTGGCGCCGAGCACCGGAAACTGGATCATGTCGAGAAACGGCGCCAGCGCCGACTCGCCATCGTCGAACTCATGGTTGCCGACCACCTCGGCATCGAATTTCATCTGGTTGAGGAATTCGCCTTCGGTCTTACCCTTGTAGGTCGTGTAGAAGAGCGAGCCCTGGAAATTGTCGCCGGCGCTGAGCAGCAGCACGTTCTGGCCTTGCAGCTTCTTGCGCTCCTGGGCGATCGCGGTGACCAGGCGGCCGGCGCCGCCGACGCATTCGCCCTTGGTCTCCTCCTCGGCCGAGCAGGTCGATTCATACTTGTTGTTGCTCTCGATGCGGCTGTGCCAGTCGTTGATGTGCAGGATGTTCAGCGTGTAGTCGGCAAAGGATACCCCTGCCGACAGGCCAAGCGCCGATGCCGACAGCGCGGCGATGGCAGCGATCTTCTTCATTCTCGTCTCCCGGATAACTGGACCAGACGCGTTTAACGCTCTTGTTTGACTGGGATGTAACAGCCCTCTCGGGCCATGTTCACATCGCGTTTCAGTCGATGCAAGCGGAAATCGGCATCAGCTTTGCCGGCGCAAGAAGACGGCGGCTTGAAGCCGCCGCCCTTTGCAAAGTCAAGTCGGAATCGAATTTCAGGTGCGCCTGGTCAGCACAAAATTCTGCCCGCTCGCGCTGGTGCAATTGAGCTGGCTGGTGGAGACCATCAAGCAGTTGAAGCTGATCGGCGTCTGGCGGATCAGCGAAGTGCCATGGATCTCGACTGAGGTGCCGCCGGTCATGGTGTAGCTGCCATCGGCAAGCTTCTGGCCGGTATCGGTGGCGACGGTCGCGAAGCTGCCGCCCCTGAAGGTGGACAAGCCCGTGCCCTGCGCGTCGATCCAGGAGCCTTCGACCCCTTTGGCCGTGATCACCGGCGGCTCGCCTGGGCCGGTGGTGGTGCAGGCCGCCAACGTGACGGCAGCGGCTGCGGCAACGCCAGCCGAAAGCAACCTTTGCACAATCGTCATCATCAAATTCCTCTCCTCGGTCCGCCCTCTTCAATCGCCCGATTTCCGGGCGATTGCAAGCTGGCGGAGTGTCGAGGCAACGCTGCTATCGAACGAGGATGTTGCGGAATTGCCACGGGTCTTTGGTGTCGAGGTCCTCGGAAAACAGACCAGGCCGATTGTCGAGCGGTGTCCAGTCCGTATAATAGCTCCTGACCGGCCCGAGATATGGGTTCTGCACGTCGAGGCAGCGCTTGTAATCCATCTCGTCGGCTTCGACGATGCCGGCCTCGGGATTTTCCAGCGCCCAGACCATGCCGGCCAGCACCGCCGACGTGACCTGCATGCCGGTGGCGTTCTGGTAGGGCGCCAGCTTGCGCGCCTCGGCCAGCGACAGCTGCGAGCCATACCAGTAGGCGTTCTTGGCGTGGCCGTAGAGCAGCACGCCGAGTTCGTCGATGCCATCGACCAGTTCGTTTTCGTCGAGCACGTGATGCACGGGCTGAGCCTCGCCGGCGGCACCGAACATCTCGTGTAGTGACAGCACGGCGTCGTTGCAGGGATGATAGGCGTAATGGCAGGTCGGCCGGTACTGCACCTTGCCCTTCTTGCTGTGCAAAGTGAAGAAATCGGCAATCGAAATCGCCTCATTATGCGTCACCAGGAAGCCGTATTGCGGACCGGACGTCGGGCACCATGTGCGCACGCGCGTGTTGGCGCCGGGCTGCTCCAGAAAGATTGCGGCCTTCGAGCCGTTCTTGTGCTTTTTGGCGTTCTTCGGCATCCACGTCTCATGCGTGCCCCAACCGAGCTCGGCCGGCTGCAGGCCTTCCGAAATGAAGCCTTCGACCGACCAGGTGTTCCAGAACACGTTCATCGGCTTGGGTTTCTTGGTGCGCTGGGTGTCGCGCTCGGCGATATGGATGCCCTTGACGCCGGCCTTCTTCATCAGCCTGGCCCAACCTTCGCGATCGTGCTGCGCGGGTTCCGAGAAGTCGAGGCCAAGATCTGTGGCGAGGTTGACCAGTGCCTGCTTGACGAACCACGAGACCATGCCGGGATTGGCGCCGCAGCACGAGATCGCCGTGGTGCCGCCCGGGTTCTTTGCGATTTCAGTACGCACCGTCTCGCGCAGCGCATAGTTGGTGCGTGAGGCATTGTCGGCCTTTTCGTCGAAATAGAAGCCGAGCCAGGGCTCGACCACCGTGTCGACGTAGAGGACGCCAAGCTTGCGGCAGAGCTTCATCAGCTCGAGCGAGGAAGTGTCGACCGACAGGTTGACGCAAAAGCCCTGGCCGCCGCCATTGGTCAAAAGCGGTGTCAGCAGCTTCTTGTAGTTCTTTTTGGTCACCGCATCCTGCATGAAGGTGATGCCGCGCTCGTCGAGCAATTTGCGGTCGGTGTCGCGCGGGTCGATGACCGTCATGCGCGACTTGTCGAATTTGAAATGGCGCTCGATCAGCGGCAGCGTTCCCCGTCCGATCGAGCCGAAGCCGATCATCACGACAGGGCCGGTGATCTCACCGTAAACGGGCCAGTTTTCATTCGCCATTTATCGATTACTCCCTCAAAAAACGCTTCGGAACAGCGGCTTGGCCGCGGCGCGACAAACCATAGATCATTGTCACAATAAAGCGAAAAGCGGACGGCCGGCCTCACGCCGCGCCATCCCGGCTACGGCTCGACCAGTCTTGCGAATTCAGGCTTGAAGAGGTCACGTGCCTCGGCGACCGGCAGTTCCAGCAGATCGTCGGCGCAGGCCTGGATGGCATGCGGCAGGGTCTGGAGCCCGAAAACCAGAACCTGCTTGTCACCCTGACGCCAAAGGCTGACCGCCAGATATTCGCCGATGAGATCGTCCATGCCGCATTCGGCTTCGTGATCGATATCGGTCTGATCGGTCGGTTTCTTGCGCCGTTGCTTGACCAAGGAGGCGAGGGAAGGACCGGGCTTGCCATCCACCGTATCCAAGAAAATGTCCTGAAGCCCGAGCAGGACGCCGCGGCGCACATCCATGATGTAGGCGTCCGAATAGTTGGTCGGATGCGCTCCGCCGCAGAAGATGCTGCCGGACTCCCGCCAGCTCATCAGCCGCGGCGTCAGCGAGGTCAATTCGAATGTGCTGTCCTCATAGCCGCCGAGTGTGCCGCCGTCCGCACCCTCAATCGACCCGCCTTCGTTGAAGCCGGCATATTGCGCCGCCACGCAGCCCAGTGCGCCGATGTTTGCGCGCCAGTGCCTGTCTTGCAGCAGAGCATTCGCGGCCTCGATTGGAACGTCGCCGAACAGTTCGACAATGCGCGGCGTGGCAAATTTGGTGCGGGGGTCGACGACATAGCGGTAGGTTGCGTCCGGCCAACCAGTCGTCTTGCCGTTATCGAGCCGAGTGTCCATCCGCAGATAGTCATAAGGGGACGTTTCCATGGTGAGCGGCGTGTCATTGCCGAAGAACTTCATGAAGCTGAAATCGTAGAGATCGAGCGGGCTGCTGGGCTCGTTCTCGGTCACCTGCCGACTTGCGACCCGTTCCAATCTGAGCGGCAGCGCCTTCTTTCCGTTCCAGCTGCCTTCAAGGGTTTTGCCGTTACTCGATGAGGCCAGGCGCCAGACGGCGGCAATCGGCGCGGCCTTTCCGTTATCGCAATTGTCGGCGCCGCATGCCTCCTCCTCGGCCAGTTCGAACTTGCTGCCCTTTTGAGACCGGGCCTGCAGCGGGATGTCGACGCCCTTCGAGCGGTAGAAATAACGGCCGGCCAGCGGGCCGCCGGCGGCCGCGGGGTCGCCGGCGAATTCGACGACGATATCGCTCTTTCCAAGCTTGCCGGCATACGTCACCGGCTCCGCCTCGGCTGCTGTCAACAGTCCCAGGATCGCGGCCATGAACGTGACCGGCCTGCCAAGATGCTGGATCATTGTTCCCCCAAGCCACAAGTTACAGTTGTCTTCCGCCGGCAGTCACGGTCGGCTGTCAGGCCCTTATAGTCAAGTTGTGCCTCGTCCAGTGCCAGACGCTGCTCAGAGAAAAGACGCTGCGAGCGCCGCCCCTGGTGCGGATGGCGCGCCCGCCCGTTTCAGCGGATTTTTGCCCTCGGCGCGGCTGTGGAGGCTCGAACCACCAGTTCTACCGGCAGAACGACCTGGCGGGGGGCTTCATTGTCAAGAACCATTCGGGCGGCAAGCCTGCCTTTTCCGATCACGTCCTGTGCGACAGTGGTCATCGGAGGCGTGGTGCGTGCGGATTCGGCGGTGCCATCGAAGCCGACGACCGATACGTGGCCCGGCACGTCTATGCCGCGGCGAACCGCCTCGTCCAATATCGTGATCGCCTGCCAATCCGACATTGTCAGGATCGCGGTTGCTTCAGGTGCTCTGTCGAACACTACTGCTCCGGCAGATGGCTCGCCTGGGATCGTCTCGATGATCGGGACATCGTCGATCGACAAATTCGCCTCCGCCAAACCCTGTTTGAAACCGTCGAGCCTTTCATCGTCGAGCGGGAAGCCGGCCAGAAGCGGGCGGGTTGCCTGTCCGGGCATGTGGACAATCGGCGGGCCGGGAGTCCGGCGCACCGAAAGGATGGCAAAATGCCGGTGCCCCAGCCCGGTCAAATGCCGGACAGCAGCAACCGCTCCACTCCTGCCGTCGATCTTTATCGAATTGATGCCGGGACCTGCGTCGCTTTCGAGAATGACGAAGGGCAGACGCCGTCTCTGTACCGAAGTTATGAGACCAATGTCGGCGCTGTGACCAAGGATAAAGCCGTCAACCAGGGCATCGCGGATGCTGGCGAAGCGCGTATTGACGGTGCCGTTTACAAGGCTGAGCGTCGTTCCAGCCTCGTCGCAGGCGAGCGAAACGCCGAGCACCAGCTCGCGGCCGTAAGGGCTTCTCATCACTTCGGAGATGGCGTAGGCGCCAGGCGGCATGAACCCGATGGCATTGAACTTGCCGTCCCGCAGCAATCGTCCTTTCGGATCGGGGCCGCCAAACCCGAGCGCTCGCGCGGCCGCTTCGACGCGCTCGCGCAATTCAGGCCTAACCAGCTCCGGCCGGTTGAAGACGTTGGAGACAGTCCCCCGGGAAACTCCGGCAGCCTTGCCGACATCGGCTAGGGTGGGCATTGGCGATTCACTCGTTTTCCCTGAGATAGACCATTTTTTGGAGCGCTCCAAGAATTTTATTGACTCAAAACCGAAATAGAGGGATCGTATTCCTTGGAGCGCTCCAAGGGCACCTATTCGGAATATTTCTGCGACTGCGATACCGAGAATCGTCAAATGGCGTGGTCGCAGCGGCCATGCCCAAGGAGAGGATGATGGCAGCAACCGATGCTTTTCCAGCCTCGCTCGTAGGCAAGACTTTCGACTGCGTTTTCGGCCCCTTCGTACCGCGGCTGACATTTCTCTCGCCGCAGGAATTGCATATCCAGGCGTCGATCGGGACCACCGAAATCGACGAGGTGGTCAACGTCGGCCTGACCAGCGTGCGCCCGAATCTCGTGCTCGCGAGCTGGACGGAGCAGAGCGGCAACTTCATTGTGCAGTTGCAGGATCACGAGAACGGGATCGTCCATAATTATGCGCGGCTGGCCGATGGGCAGCTCTTCTGTGCCCAGGGCGCCATTCAAGCCGTTCCGGCGTGAGGGAGGAAATGCGATGGAACTCGCTTACGACGGTCATCTGCTTGCCCGAATTCTGCTGAGCGTCGCGACCGTGGGCTACGGTGTGGTGACGATCAAAGCCGACTTGAACGCCACCCACGCGACCAATCCGTTGTGGACCCCCCACGCCCGGTTTCACGTCGTCTGGTAGGTGCTGAGCTACACCGGAGTGGCGCTGATTGCGCTCGGGCTTATCTGGATCAAGGGGCAACTCGAGGCCGAGCGGCTCTATCTCGCGGGGGGACTGGCCGCGGCCATGTATGGAGCGTTCTTCGTGGCCATGCTCTCGCGGCCGATCTATGGCGGAGTGCTTTACGACGAGAACGGCTATCCACCATTCCGGCCGCCGTTTGGACCGGCGGGCTGGCGGTGGGACGTCAACGTCACCGTCTTTACCGCGATGTCCGCGATCCTGCTGCTGGGCCTGGCTGCGATTTAGGGCAATTCCAGGAAAGGTGTGAAACGGTTTTCCGTCCGGAATTGCGCAAGAACAAAGAGGTAGAGCGGTTCGGCGTTTCCGTGAAACGATGAACTGCTCTAGGTGTTTGATCCCGGGCTTTGATGGTTCATCATTGTCGTCCGAATCAAAGGATGCACTATGGGCCAGGTTCTGCATGGGAGCGCCACAACGACAGAGGCGATCCG